>JAFAAT010000019.1 GCA_023426425.1 Bacteroidota bacterium
CTCAGCGACTCTCCAAACTGCACAAACTGCAGCACCAAAAAAATAGTACAGCAAAAGAATAGCACACCTCCCGCAAGCACAAACGCTTTTCTTAAGTATCCCAGGATTCCACCGCCAATTACAACAATTGCCACGGCCAGACCCGCAAGATGTATAGCTTCAACATCTTCAGGATACGGATACCAGACGGAAAGGCCCACCGGCACAAACGTCGTATAGATGTAGGAGCTGAATGCATATCCTGCAAAAACCAGCTTATCCACTAGCACAAACTCTGGATTCAGGTTCAAAAACTGGCCTTGTTTCTGCGCCTCTATTCCTACCAACCCCAGGACCACTGCCACAACTAACAACGGCAGCTTCTCTACCCACACACGACGCTCTCTCAACCTTCGCTTCAGTATCACATCCAAAGCCAGAAAAGCCACCGGCAATGGCAATGCCGCAGCCTTCGAAAGCATCGCACACACCCCCAATACAAACACTACATTCATCCAACGCAGTTTCCCTTCTGCCACATACCTGACATACGCAATACAAGAAGCCAGAAAAAACATCCCGTACAACACATTCTTCCTCTCCGCAATCCAGGCCACACTTTCAGTCTGCACAGGATGCACCGCAAACAGCAACGCTACCAGGAAAGCAACCATCCTTTGCCTAACCAACATAAACACCAGCACATACACCAACACGCCGTTCATCATGTGTAGCAGGATATTGGTAAAATGAAACCAGAAAGGATCTTCGCGACCCAGCTGCCAGTCCAGTGCATAAGACGCCATCGTCAGCGGATGATAGTTTCCTACGTAAAATTTCGTAAACCACAGACCAATGTTTTCAGCAGAAAACCTCCACACATCAGGGTTCCCAAACACGTATTGCTCATCGTCCCAGTCACTGATCCCCGCACCGAAAACTTCAAAATAGGCAATCAGGATTGCCACCACTATTATTGCCGGAAAAGCTAAAATTTTAAGTTGTCTCATTAATTACTCCCATTTCCATATTGCAGCCCCATGATTATAGTGCAGCACACTTCCATCCGCCAGCTGCACAGTAAGTTTTCCATTGCTGCCCGCACTTTTTATAATCGCTCTCCATTCCTGTGAGCCATCCGTAAATCCCTGCTCGTGGCCCCTCCGGTACAGGTAACTATTATATTCTTCCATCACCTCCTCCGCAGGCCTCACCACAATGCTCCTTCTGAATATCTCTTCCCTGATTCGCCTGAGTAACTCCGCAGTACTAAAGTTCTTACCCGACCCCAACCTTAGTGAAGTCGCAAAAGGTAACGCTCCGGGAAACTCAGTCTGCCCCACATTCAGCCCCAGGCCTATAATGCTAAAGCTCCAGTTCGAACCACGCAGCACATTCTCAATCAGTACGCCACCTGCCTTTTTGTCATTGATAATAATATCATTTGGCCACTTGATCCTGACGTCCCAGTTTTCATAAAGCCCGCTCAGTACCTCTGCAATAGCCACTGCAGTATTTGCATTAAATACAAACTGCTCCTCAATTGCCCGCTCAGGATACACTATCACGCTGCAAAGCAGGCTCTCACCCGGCATGTCCTGCCAGCTCTTTCCCCGCTGACCTTTCCCGTCCGTTTGTTGCCTTGCCACTACGGTCAGACCGGCTTGTGCCGTATCGGCATCTATCAATCGCATGGCATAGTTATTGGTGCTATCTATAACATCGAGCTCGATTATAGGTGCATCTAACAATGCCTGTAAGTTGTGAGCCAAAGATTCAGTAATTTTGATTGTAAAGATAATTGCCAAACAAAACAGATTAATATCATTTGGAGAATATAATAACTGCATTGCAAGGTCGAAAGAAATCAGATAGCAGGCTGACCAGAAATAGCAAACTATTCAAAACCATTCTTAAATCCATCCGCGAGAAAAAGGCTGAACAAATTGTTTCACTTGATCTTAAGAAAATAGATGAAGCGGTAGCTGACTTTTTTATCGTTTGCGAAGGTAACACCCATATCCAGATCAAAGCTATCGCCGACTCAGTAGAAGAGATGGTATGGAAAGAGTGTGGAGAAAAACCCTATCATGTAGAGCATGGTGATCATTGGACACTCATAGATTACGTTAACATCGTGGTCCATGTTTTTCAGGAGGAACAGCGGCAGTTCTATAATCTGGAGAGTCTGTGGGAAGATGCAGGGCGTATGGAGCATAATGATTAATATTGCCTTAACTACTAACAGCGACTAAAGGAACAAATGGAAGATAACAAAAGGCCGGGTCTTCCCGGTAATGATACCAAGCCAAACAGAAAGGGACCACGCTTCAACATTTATTGGGTATACGCGATAATTTTCGTGGCCCTCATCGTTTTGCAGTTCTATAGTAGCAATTTCACTACTACTGCAACAACCAAGAGCTTCCAGGAGTTCAGGGACGATTACCTGTATAAAGGTAAGGTCGACCATGTAAATGTGGTCAACAACAGCGAGGTGGAAGTGTTTCTCACCGATCAGGCTAAACAACAGGCCCCCGAAGACGGTCCACTTGGTGTCAGCAAAACAGATAAAGGTCCCGCTTTCACATTCAGAATCGGTACCGACGAGAATTTCCGCGACTACATGACAGACGCGCTCGAAAACATGCCTCCCAACGTGCCCGAGCCCAAGGTCTTCTACGACGTCAGGGGCAACTGGCTCAGGGATATCCTCAACTCCTTCCTCCTGCCAATCATCATCCTCGTAGCCATGTGGTTCCTCATCATGAGGAAAATGGGTGGTGCAGCACCAGGCGGCGGAGCCGGCGGCATCTTCAACATCGGCAAGTCGAAAGCCCAGCTTTTCGAAAAAGGCACTCGTGTCAACATTACTTTCAACGATGTGGCCGGCCTTGACGAAGCTAAAGTGGAAGTAATGGAAATCGTAGATTTCCTCAAGAATCCTAAAAAATACACCGCCCTCGGTGGTAAAATACCTAAAGGAGCCCTTCTGGTCGGTCCTCCGGGTACCGGTAAAACTTTGCTCGCAAAAGCAGTAGCCGGTGAGGCCCAGGTACCTTTCTTCTCCATGTCCGGTTCCGACTTTGTCGAACTCTTCGTGGGAGTAGGTGCCAGCCGTGTGCGTGACCTCTTCAAACAAGCCCGTGAGAAAGCTCCATGTATAGTCTTTATCGACGAAATAGATGCTATCGGTCGTGCGCGTGGCAAGAATGTGGTCATGAGTAATGACGAACGCGAAAATACCCTCAACCAGCTCCTGGTAGAAATGGACGGCTTCAGTGGCGACAGTGGTATTATTGTTCTGGCAGCCACAAACCGCCCCGATGTTCTGGATACAGCACTACTTCGTCCCGGTCGTTTCGACAGGCAGATATCCATCGACGTTCCGGACGTAAAGGGTAGGGAAAAGATCTTCGAAGTACACCTTAAGCCTATAAAGAAGTCCAAGGACCTCAACATCAACAAGCTTGCAGTACAGACTCCCGGTTTTGCAGGTGCTGACATTGCCAACATCTGTAATGAAGCGGCACTTATCGCTGCCCGTAAAGGCAAGGACGAGGTTGAAATGAGCGACTTCAATGACGCGATCGACCGTGTAGTAGGTGGTCTCGAAAAGAAGAACAAGATCATCTCTCCTTACGAAAAGAAAGTAATCGCCTTCCACGAGGCTGGCCACGCAGTCTGCGGATGGTTTCTGGAACATGCTCACCCACTCATCAAAGTGTCTATCGTTCCTCGTGGTGTTGCTGCTCTCGGTTACGCACAATACCTTCCCAAGGAACAATACCTCTACACCCTTGAGCAGATGCAAGACCAGATGGTCGCATTGTTCGGCGGTAGGGCAGCTGAAGAGCTGATCTTCGGAAAAGTTTCTACCGGCGCACAGAATGACCTCGAAAGGATTACCAAGATGTCCTACAGCATGATCAGCATTTATGGTATGAATGAGAAGATCGGAAACATCTCCTACTATGATGGCAACCAGGAATACTCCATGAGTAAACCTTACTCAGAAGAGACTGCCAAGATCATTGACGAGGAAGTAAGAAAACTGATCGCAGAACAATATGATCGTACAAAAGCTTTGCTCAGACAGCATATGCACCACCTCAACGCATTGGCAGAAGAACTGCTGAAGAAAGAGGTATTGTATAAGGACGATCTCGAGCGCCTCATTGGTAAGCGTCCGTATGAGGATATGTCGCCTAATGAAGGAATTCCCCCTGTAACTGGGCAGTTACCTTCAGACAACCAGATTTATCCTTCCTAGCAAGAACAACCTATTGATAGATGCCGGCCTCGCGCCGGCATTTTCTTTGTCGTCTGCCATCAGGCTTTTACTTTTGTACCAGTTGCCTATGTCCACATTCAAGACTTCCAAAGCGCGCGAGAAAATTCTGAGTAAGATCCGCACCGGGCTCAGTAAGGCCAAATCGCCCATGCCATTTCCGGAGGCAGAGCAAGGAAACGTTGCTGCACTTTACTCTCATACCGGCCTCAGTCCTGAAGAAACCTTTGCAGAAGCTTTCACGGCTTTGGGCGGCAAGTTCGTGTTTTGCATGAACGAACAGGAACTGCTGGAGAATATTAATGCGCTCTACGACAGCCGCGGCTGGAAAGAACTTATCTGCGCAGACCTGGATCTCCTGGTTAAGTTTCATAACAACAAGCTGACCTTTGTCCAACAAGCGGAAACTTCCAATACCACTGCCGAAGCCTGCATCACCGGCTGTGAGGCCATGGTGGCCAGAACTGGCTCATTCATCATCACAAGCAACGAAAACCTGGGTCGCATTGCTCCTGTATTCTATCCCGTTCATATCGTAGTCGCCTACGCCGACCAGTTGGTCTCAGATATCGGTGATGCTATCAAGTCGATGCAAACTAAATACGGCACCTCACTTCCCTCTATGATCAACCTGAACACTGGTCCCAGCAGGACAGCTGACATAGAGAAAACCCTCGTCGTCGGGGTTCATGGACCTGCAGAGGTGTTCTGCTTTTTTGTGAATTCCTAAACTGCCGATAGACTAAAGTATTAGCGGAAGGGATGTTTTCTCATAAACTTGCAAAAGTCTTGACTGCCATCTAAATAGTCTTTTCTGGTCGGTTGTTACTCCTGGCATCAGCCGGGCAGTAGCTTCAGGTTCCATGTGAGGACATTAAAGAGTGAGCGAAAAGCTAAAACCTATATACAGTATCTCTGATGTAAAGAAACAACAAAAAACTTTAATGTCAATAGACGGGTAGTCCTGGCTACCTGTTCTTCAGCCTGTAAAGCAGCTACCCTTATCTTTCTTTACTTTGCTGTGGTAAAACAAAACATGATCACGAGCGATAAATACCTTCGTGTCAGCCAACTCGACATACAGCAGCCCACCGAAGGACAGCCATTCCGTGCAACAGCACTGATCAAAAGGATTTACGGGATTAAGTCGACCGCCGAGGACACGCACTTCCTTGAATTTAAAAACGAGTTTCAGTTGTTTATGCAGTTCCGACCGGTGCGTCTTGGTAAGTTCACAGTGGAGGCCGGAGCAAAGGTCAGCGGCGTTAGGGCTGACACAGTGGAGTTCTCTGCAAAGGCGTTGCAGGTTGCAAGGGCACTCCATGAGTTTGGAGTAAAAACGTTTCGTGATTTTGCTATGACCAGTGGCTATTACTATCCAGACCTTAACTCCGATATCAGGGACTCCCAGCTATTTGTCTACCTCAGCATGCAAAACTCCTTTCTCTCTCCACCTGACTTTGATGGCAAAGGCTTTCTTTGATAACATACCACAGAGTTGACTGAAACAGACAAGTTATTCTGAACAGAGTTTGCCCTCCCTAAAATAATGATCCCGGTGCCACTGTAGTAACGGGTTGTTGTATTTCAGGCACATTGGTGTCATAACCCTTCCTGGTTATTTCCTTTGTGATTTCATGAGCTTTCAAAAAGCCATCTTCACAAGGACGTAGCAGATCCTGAACCTTAGCCTGCGGGTCCAGCCATTGGCTCCAATGTTGTTCCTGTAAGACGAGTGGCATCCGTTTCTTATTGTTGTGAATCTCACTCATCAGCTCATTAGCCGGAGTTGTTACAACTGCGTAGGTTGAAAAGAGTTCACCAGTTTCCCTGTCTGCCCATTCGTTGTAGATGCCGCCCATCGTAAAAGGTCCACCTCCAGCACGGTAGATAAAGAAGGGTTGTTTGTCCTTCCCTTTCGAATCTTTCCATTGCCATTCATAAAAGCCATTTACAAACACCAGGCACCGCTGTGACTTGAAATAGTATTTATAGGTGCTGTCTGCCTTCTCACAAGTGGCGTTCAACATCCTGCCGGCCCAGTCCTGTGCCTCTTTTCTGTCTTTGGCATACACGGGCACCATGCCCCACATAAAGGTTTGCACTTTGTGAGGCTCTTTAATTGTAAGCACTGGCATCTGTGGATGGTTAAAGCCATTGGCATGAAACCACACATCATAGTCAGCAATTTCTGCTTCTATCTTCTGCGCTTCCAGGTAAGCCTGAAGGTCTGCTTTCTGCGGTGATGCTTTATGATAACACATAGGTATAGATGTTCCCGTCTGTTGTGGCTGCCAGACTACACGAATTTAGTCAATATTTTGCCTGGCTTTTGTCAAGGAAACTCTAAGAACTTGCCAGTAAGTAAACCTTACTATTTTGATAATACCCGGATCTCCACCCTGCGGTTCCGGTAGTTAGAAATGTCGGCAAAACCATTGATCTCCAGTGGCCGGGAGTTAGCAAAGCCGGTAAACGAAAGCCTGTTAGCTGGTATCCCGTTACGCACCAGGAACTCATACACTGCCCGGGCTCTTGCAAAGGAAAGTGTATTTGCCCGCATGTAGGCTGTGCCTTCAGTTTCGATAATGCAACAGACATGTCCTTCGAGGCGGATCTTTAGCTGCGGATTATCCTGCAGCGCCTTTAGAAGACCGTAAACTATGGGCATGCTCTTGCGGAGTAGTATAGAAGATCCACCTTCAAACTCCAGGTTTTCCATTACTACGGTAGCGTCTTCTGCCACAGTGGTAAAGTCAAAGCTGGGCAGGCTATCATTGAGTTCTATGCGGTCGTAAATCACTGCAATCCATCTTTCATCTGAAAGTGCAGGGTCAGCACCAGTTGCTTTGTCATAATCACCCAGGCCTTTGGAGAAAGCCGCTTCGCGGGATTTCCTTCGCAACAGGTAGTTACGCAGATTGCTGATACGTTTGCCGGAGAGACTGGAATCTGATTGATACTGTTCCCTTGTCGCTTCGGGGCTAAGGAAAATAAGGTCGTCTTCCGTGAGTTCTGGATGGTCTGCAAGAAACCGGTCTAACAAACGAGACATAGGCACGTTCACTTGTGAAGAACCACGGTTGAAATAGACTTTGACGGTATCCTTCTGGGCTTTGGCTATAGTGCCTGACAATAACAGGCATAGCAGCATCGTGAGAAAAATAATGTGCTGCAGTCCGTAACGCGTCCGGGTGGTTAATTGGGTGTTCATTAGAACCAGTGCAAGTAAATTAACCCTTTTTCAGGTCCTGAATCTCACCCTTTTAGGGAATTAACTTTTCTCACTGATAATCTCTCCATCTGAGGGTTTCGAAGAGATGTTGCATATCCTGGAGCAGGAAATCATTTGCTGGTTTTAAAGAATCGGCATTGGGAGACACATCAAAGTAGAGCGCTCCCCTCAGGAAATGCCTCGAGGAGTCTGTAGCCACAAACTGATAGGCAGAGGCTGCATTGCCTCCTACGTTGAACAATGTGCCGTACACCTTATGAGGATTATTAATTGGCCGGTCCTGGATATAGTCAGCACGCTTTGTATGTGCCGTATAGGACATCTCCCAGGTGTCATCCATCAGCTTCTCCAGGTTTTGTTTCGAGTCTATTCTCTTATACGAAATATAGATCTTGCCGCCGATGGAAGGGAAATCAATATTGATCCAGTATGGATTTTCCGGCTTTTGACCAAAGAACAGGGTGTCCTTGATGATCCTCGCGTAGGTGGGGTACTCAAAGCTATAGGGAAACTCCGGCAGGTCAAATGACTGGTACTCATGTTTCGGTAGCTCTACCCGTGCATAGCCACGCGGCTTGGGTGTGTAGGTGGTTGGCCTGCAGGAGATTAGAAACAGGGATACAATTGCAGCGCCTAAGATTAGCCTCATGTCTCAAAAATAGGGAATGCAGGGGGAATGGAAGGAATATTGCTCAGGTTCTTTGGTTCCTGTGTTTCAAGAGGTTGAACAGAGGGAATGCTTCTGAAGGGGACTAAAGAAGGGTCTTCAAACTCAAAGATATGGTGGTAAATGGAATGTGTGTGAAAAAATCATTCTCGGTATTTTCACGCCTTCATAGCGCCTTCATAACGCCTTCATAGCGCCTTATTCTTACCTTAATGTTTTTATTGCCTGTTATTTACCGCCCCTGAATGTGATGGCGCGTTGATGGGGAAAAAGGCGTTTTTGTACTAAATATAGAAGCTGCCAACTTGTGCTGGCAGCTTCTATATTCAGATAAAGAACCTAGGCTACCTGGGTTGCCCTGGCTCCTCTTTTGGTTTTCAGGTTTGTATCCAATGCCTCCAGGAATTCCTCGGTATAAAGGTAGTGTTCGCCGTGCTTTACCTTATTGCCATGGACCGAAATTGCCAGATCCTTGGTCATCTTACCGCTTTCGACAGTTTCGATACATACTTCTTCCAGAGCCTGGCAGAAGTCGATCAGTTCCTGGTTGCCATCAAGTTTTCCACGGAATGCGAGTCCACGGGTCCATGCAAAGATTGAGGCAATTGGATTGGTAGAGGTTGGGTTGCCTTTTTGGTGCTCCCTGTAGTGACGGGTAACGGTGCCGTGCGCAGCTTCTGCTTCCATAGTCTTGCCATCAGGTGTAACCAATACCGAGGTCATCAGGCCAAGAGAGCCAAAGCCCTGTGCTACTGTATCGCTCTGTACGTCGCCGTCGTAGTTCTTACAAGCCCACACAAAGTTGCCATTCCACTTCAGCGCAGAAGCCACCATGTCGTCAATCAGGCGGTGCTCATAGGTGAGACCTGCAGCATCCATCTCTGTTTTGAATTCGTTGCGGTACACCTCTTCAAAGATATCCTTGAAGCGACCATCGTATTTTTTAAGGATTGTGTTCTTAGTAGACAGGTATAGTGGCCATTTCTTTTGCAGCGCCATATTGAAGCAGGCGCGTGCAAAACCACGAATAGACTCATCGGTATTGTACATCGCCATGGCCACCCCATCGCCTTTGAAGTTGTAGACCTCATGCTCGATTGTTTCGCCGTTTTCTCCTTCAAACTTGATGGTGAGTTTGCCTTTTCCTTTTACCACGAAGTCTGTAGCGCGGTACTGATCACCGAATGCGTGACGTCCAACAATGATGGGCGCATTCCAGTTAGTAACCAGGCGTGGGACATTCTTAATTACGATAGGCTCGCGAAACACAGTACCATCAAGGATGTTGCGGATCGTGCCGTTCGGGCTCTTCCACATCTGCTTGAGGTTAAATTCCTTTACGCGGTCTTCGTCGGGGGTGATTGTAGCACATTTGATACCCACGCCATATTCCTTGATCGCATTGGCAGCATCAACGGTTACCTGGTCGCTGGTGGCGTCTCTGTGTTCCACACCAAGGTCGTAATACTTGATATCTACATCCACGTAGGGGAGAATCAGCTTGTCCTTGATAAATTTCCAGATGATGCGTGTCATCTCATCACCGTCCAGTTCCACAACCGGATTTGCTACTTTGATTTTAGACATAGAATGTTGTTTAGCAATGTTAGTTGGGCAGAATTCCAGCTGCCAATATTAACCTTACCCATGTAAAAGCATGTAGACTGGCCATTGAAGACTGCTACCTCGCGATGCACCGGGGGGCGGGCAAATTTATAAAAATATGCGGGGTATGGAAAAATTGCGGTTCCCGTTGAGTATTATAGTTTTGTTCATCGTATCGAAGTTGTTGTCTACTTAAACAAGGGGATTTGGTAAGGAAATGGTTTAGCCGGATTAGACAGGAAGCGCGGCATGTATTTGACATTGTCACCAATGAGCAGATCAGAACGAACGTACTCCAGGCTATTCCCTTCTGGATTGCTTCACTATTGACTGGTCTGGTAGCTGTTGGTTACACCAAATTGTTTGGTTTTTCGGAAGACCTGTTTCATACGCTTCTTGAAATAAACAGATGGCTTGTTTTTTTGGTGTCGCCCTGCTGTTTTCTGCTGGCCTGGATGATCATCCGGGTAGACCCGGCTGCGCGCGGCAGCGGAATTCCACAGGTAATGGCGGCGATTGATATTTCCGGCTACGATCAGGACAAGAAGATCAGCCTGCTGCTCAGCTTCCGAATAATGGTCGTAAAAATAGTTTCCAGCCTTTTGATGGTGATGGGAGGTGGCGCTATAGGACGGGAGGGGCCTACGATACAGATAGCAGCATCGATTTTCAATTTTGTGAACCGCTGGACACCTGCTTCCTGGCCAAAGCTCTCCCCAAAGAACTTTATCCTCACCGGTGCTGCCGCCGGTCTCGCTGCTGCATTTAATACTCCATTGGGTGGTATTGTTTTTGCCATCGAGGAGCTTGCCCGTATTCATTTCAGCTTTTTTCGAACTGCCTTATTTACAGCAGTCATTATTGCCGGTCTTACCGCACAGGGGATTCTGGGTCCCTACCTTTATCTTGGTTACCCTGACGTAAAGCACTTGCCAGCGGCAGCATTTGCAGGTGTTATCGTTGCAGCCATTGTTGCTGGTCTGGCCGGAGGGATCATGAGCAGACTGATTCTGAAGCTTCTCCGCTGGAAAAGAACCTTCACAGCGACCGGCACTGTTGCATATATAATTTTTGCCGGGCTGCTATTTGCTGCTGTAGCTGTTTTTTATGATGTGCTGGCGCTTGGCTCAGGCAAAGAACTTATTAATGAAGTGCTGTTCACGAAGGAACAGGAAATCTCCTGGAAAACAACTGTTGCAAGGATTTTGGGACCCGTCATCTCCTTCAATGTAGGAGCTGCCGGCGGCATCTTTGCCCCTTCACTTGCTGCGGGCGCTTCAGTCGGCGCACTTTTGGCGGAGTTGTCAAACGTTTCTGCTAGTACTGCCAATATCCTGATCCTTGCAGCAATGGTTGGTTTCCTGACAGGTGTCACCAGGTCTCCTTTCACCTCTGCTATTCTTGTGCTTGAGATGACGGACAGGCATAGCGTGATCTTTCACCTCATGTTGGCTGCTATGGTGGCTAATATTGCCGCTCTGATAATCGACAAACAGTCTTTGTACGAACATCTGAAAAAGATCTACCTGGGCGAGGTTGAGATAGTAAACGGGCAGGAAAGCCAGACTCGGGGAAGGTGATCCAGTAGATTTTTACTATATTTTCAGTCCATTTGAATTTTGATGAAAAGAAGTCTATTGGTTTTACTGGCATTTTGTTGCCTGCAACAGGTGGTTGCACAGAATTATTCCATTCAGCTACAGTCAGGGATATTTACTCCGGCGGCTGAGCGTCAGCAGGAAAGCCCTTCCGAACTTGTGAATGGTTCCTACTACAGACTGGTGCAGTTTTATGAATTGCCTTCTGATGCAGAAAAAGCTGACCTGGCGGAAGCGGGTGTTTCACTCGGTGCATATGTGCCCAACAATGCCTATCACGCCTCTGTTGCCGTAGGCACAGACCTTGCCAACCTTGCATTTCCCAAACTGCGCAGCATTGTAAGGATCGATCCAAAGAGGAAGCTTGATGCCTGGTTGTCGAAGAAAGAATATCCGGAGTGGGCGATGCGAGGTGAGGGGTCAATAGAGCTCGTTATATCTTATTTCGAGGGCCTGGATGCTACACTGGTAGCTGAATGGGTGCAGACAGAAGGTGCCGAAGTGCAGCATATTCTGGCAGACCAGGGAGCGCTGAGGGTAATCATTCCAACCAGTGGAATTACTAAGTTTTCAAAGCTTCCCTACCTGTACTTTCTGGAAGTCGCAGACGATGAACCACAGCCGGAAAACCTTCCTGGCCGAACCAATCACCGCTCAAACATGATTGCCACGGA
Source organism: Bacteroidota bacterium (assembly GCA_023426425.1). GTDB lineage: Bacteria > Bacteroidota > Bacteroidia > Chitinophagales > Chitinophagaceae > JAFIGV01. Next base: position 12,050 of record JAFAAT010000019.1, read on the forward strand.
CTATGCCTCAGGCTTGCACTTCGACGGTACGGGAGTGAATGTGGCTCTGAATGATGATGGTATTATCGGTCCCCATATCGATTATACAGGCAGGCTGTACGGCCAGTTCATAGGCTATAACAACGGCGACCATGGCGACCATTGTGCCGGTACCATCTTCGGCGCAGGGAATCGGAACCCGGTCACGCGGGGAATGGCCTTCGGTGCTCGGTTGGGTGCTTATGGTGTAGGTGGATTCTTTGCCAATAACTACCAGGCCTTTGACTCGATTTACTCTCACTACGTTAAATATGGCGTACGGATCACATCCACATCTTACAGCAACGGAAATAATGCTGGCTATACCAACCTGGCCCGTACTATGGATATTCAGATCAACAACCTGCCAGATATTATGCATGTGTTTTCTGCAGGTAATGCAGGCACGGAAAACCATAACTATGGAGCCGGCGCAGGCTGGGGGAATATCACCGGCGGGCATAAACAAGCGAAGAATGTGATGACAGTTGGTAACCTTACGAACATCGATGTACTGGCAAGCTCAAGCAGCAGGGGGCCAGCGAAAGACGGAAGAATCAAGCCGGATATTTGCGGAGTAGGAACGAGTGTAAATTCTACCATCGATCCCCACGATTATGATGTGAAGACTGGTACGTCTATGTCTTGCCCGGGCGTAGCAGGCGTGCTGGCCCAGCTATACCATGGCTATAAAACCTTGCACAATGGTGTGAATCCTCCATCAGATCTGATTAAGGCGGCTGTTCTAAATACAGGTGATGATCTTGGAAACCCTGGGCCTGACTTTAAGCATGGCTGGGGCAGGATCAATGCAAAGAGGGCATGGAAACTGATAGAAAACGGTCAATACCTACAGGATTCGGTAGGGCAGGGTGGACTGAAAACACACAACATAACAGTACCTGCGGGAGTGGCTTCTGTTCGGGTGATGGTGTACTGGCACGACAAGGAAGCAGCGGCCGGGGTACTCAAAGCACTCGTAAACAACCTTGACATGACATTGACGACACCTGCGTCACAGGTTGTATTGCCCTTAGTATTGGACAAGACGCCCACGGTGAGTGCGCTGAACGCCACAGCAGTACCTGGCGTGGATACTTTGAACAACATGGAGCAGGTGACAATTGACAACCCTGCTGCCGGAAGCTATACAGTTTCTGTGGCGGGTACTTCTGTGCCTTCAGGCCCACAGAAATACGTGGTGGTCTATGAATTTGTGGTAGATGAGATTACCGTAGTCTATCCTTCGGGAGGTGAGTCGCTCGTTCCCGGAACACAGGAGTTCATTCGCTGGGATGCGGTGGGTAGTACAGGAACTTTCACCGTGCAGTATTCTACGAACAACGGCAGCTCCTGGAATAATATATCATCCTCAGTTGCCGGCAATCTCCGGCACCTGAACTGGACCCCACCCTCTGGCGTTACGGGCAAGGCGCTTGTGCGTGTAAGCCGCGGCAGCCTTTCTGATATTTCTGATGCCAATTTCTCCATTATTGGCCGTCCGGGTAACCTGCAGGTCGACTGGGTTTGTATGGATTCGATGCAGGTTAGCTATACTCCGGTTACAGGTGCAACGGGTTATGTGGTGAGCCTGCTTGGCAGTACCTATATGGACTCGGTGGCTTTTTCGACAACTACCTCCTGTGTCATAAAGAACATCAACACGCAAACTACCGGATGGTTTAGTGTGCACGCGGTGGGTCCGGACGACTGTAAGGGCAGACGCGCCGTTGCGCAGCAACATCCGGCAGTACCATTCAACTGTGCCCTGCCGGATGATATCGGTATCACGCAGTTTATCACACCAAATACCGTCTCTGTGTTTAGTTGTGCTGGCAGTTTTCCTGATGATACAGTGCGCATCCTCGTTAAGAATAATGGCAGTGTCCCACTCAGCAATTTCACTGCAGGGTATAGCATCAATGGTGGTACACCTGTTGCTGGAACTTTTATAGGCAGTATAGCATCAGGAGCAAGCCTGATGTACACTTTTCCTCAGCCAATTGCCTATGCAGGAGCGGGGCAATATCAGATTAAGGCCTGGGTTACGCACCCCTCTGATAACACACCCGCGAATGATACTGTCCTCTGGGAAAAGAATATGGTGCAACCTGTACCCGTCCTGCTGCCGTTGGTAGAAGATTTTGAATCCTTTACACTTTGTGATACGGTTGAGAACTGCGGGAATGAAGTCTGCGATCTGACAAACGGATGGATCAATGAAAAAAATGTGATAGATGACCATATCGACTGGAGAGTCCACAGAGGACCCACACCCACCAATAATGAATTTGCAAGCACGGGTCCGGTGATGGACTTTGCCCCGGGAGTAGACACTGGGAAATATCTTTATCTTGAGGCAACAAACTGCGCCGTGAAATCAGCCCATCTGCTTTCACCCTGCATAGATCTCACCAATATTCCTAGCCAGACGCCCGTGCTAAGTTTTTCATATCACATGTACGGTTCGGACATGGGGTCTCTAAGTCTGGACGTGCTGGCAAATGGACAATGGTTTGCCAATGTCATGCCTTCTATTTCAGGTAACCAGGGTAACCAGTGGAAATCCGCTACCGTTAACCTGTCTGCTTATGCCGGTCAGGTGATCAATCTTCGCTTCCGCGGGACCACAGGTGGCGGGGAAGCTAGTGATATCTCCCTGGATCACATAGAGGTATCCACCACGTCCAGCCTGGAGACGCAGGAGCTAATCGCTGGATTACAGGTGCACCCAAACCCCTCTGAAGGTGTTTTTAATCTCAGTTGGTACGACGCCACGAAGGTTGTTTCAATTGTTGTGACAGATGTAAGCGGCAAAGTTATCTGGAGAGGCACCCCGGTAGAAGGTGCTACTACCTCTGGCGTTGACATCTCTCATACTGCTCCGGGAATCTACCTTCTTAGCGTACACACTGAAGCAGGGGTATTCAATAGGAAATTGTTTAAAAGATAGACAACGTATGAGGAAGGGTTGACAGGCCCTGCTTGAAATTATTGCAGTTCTATGCTGAAAAAATTGCATTTATTGAGTCAAAGATTCAGGGAAAGTGCTCTGGTACTTTGTTTGAAGTAGTAAGGGCAAAAACGGAGGTTTAGATATGAATACCATCATGAAAAAAGGCAACGGCAACATGCCAAACGGTTCATTCAGCGGTATTGTAGACAAAATCTTCCAGGACAACCTGAGCCGCTTTTTCGATGACAACTTCTGGGGTTTCAACGGCCTTCAGCAAAGTTCTAAAGTTCCTGCCAACATTCGGGAGACTGACAAGAGCTTTGAGATGGAACTGGTAGCCCCCGGCTTAAGGAAAGAGGATTTCAGGTTGAACGTCAATGGCAATGTACTTACAGTAGGGTATGAACATAAGTCAGAGGACGAGCAACAAAACGAGGGTTGGCTGCGTAAGGAGTTCAGGAAACAATCCTTCTCTCAAAGCTTTACCCTAAGCGATGCGGTCGATACCGGAAATATCAGTGCCCGTTATGCTGATGGCATACTTTACCTGACACTGCCAAAGAAGGAAGAAGCTCAAAAGCTGACCAGAACCATAGAAATTCAGTAATCCGGAAACAACGAATAGAAAAGCCACGCCTGAATGCGTGGCTTTTCTATTGAATTAACAATTTCTCAAGCAGCAACAAACCGCCATGGCGCAGTGTTTTACCAACTAGAAAAAACTAGTGTTATGCCAAGGAAATATTCAAAAAACACACAGGAAAAGGTTCACGAGACGATGCACGAATTCAAGGAAGGCAAACTGAGATCTGGCTCCGGTAAGAAGGTCACCAGCAGAAAACAGGCGGTGGCAATTGGTCTTTCCGAGGCAAGGGAGAAAGGTTATAAAGCGCCAGAGAAGAAAGAAACAAAGAAGCGTTAGCTGCGTTCGTTCCCGGAAGATTCTTAAACTTCCCTAAAAAGGGGGTAGTTCACCCTTCCTTTTTCCTTTTACATTTGTCTTAATTCACTGCACTGTCTGGTGCATTCAAATGAAAAGGAGCTTTAGTCTGTTTGTTATTCTCATCGGGTTCATTACTTCTCTATACGGGCAGGAAGATGAGAAGAATGTGCCGGTTCCCAAAAGAAAATATTCTACCCACGCTGTCAGCGGACATGTAATCAGGGTAGATGGCGTGCCGGATGATGACGGCTGGAATGCGGTTGCCTGGGAGACAGACTTTGTCCAGCATCAGTCCGATGAACACAAACCTCCGTCTGCGCAGACGAAGTTCAAGATCGTTTATGACGACAAGTATCTCTATTTCGCTTTTAATTGTCTCGATTCCTTTCCTGAAAAAATTGTGAAGCGCATGGGCCGCAGGGATGAATTTCCCGGCGACTGGATCGAGGTGAATATCGATAGTTATCACGATCTGCGGACAGCATTTTCCTTTACTCTTTCGGCTTCTGGTGTGCGTGGCGATGAGTTGGTTTCAAATAATGGCAGCCACTGGGATCCAAGCTGGAACCCTGTCTGGTCTGCAAAGACCCATGTGCATGACTCAGGCTGGTCGGCAGAGATGAGAATACCGTTTAGTCAGTTGAGGTATGGAAAAGAACAGGACAAAGTCTGGGGACTGCAGGTGCAGCGTATGATCTTTCGTAAGGATGAGCGATCAACCTGGCAGTTCATTCCTCAGAAGAGCGGAGTCTGGGTGAGCGGCTTCGGTGAGCTGACAGGACTGGTCGGTGTGCCTTCGCAAAAGCAGATCGAGATCGCACCTTATGTGGTGGCGCAAACCTCGCGCTATAAAAAAGAGGAAGGAAATCCATTTGCATCCGGAACAGACTCGCGCGTGTCTGGTGGACTGGATGGCAAGGTGGCAGTGACCAGTGACCTGATCCTGGATTTTACAGTGAATCCAGACTTTGGACAAGTGGAGGCAGATCCCTCACAGGTGAGAATAGATGGTTTCCAGAATTTCTTTGAGGAAAGGCGACCTTTCTTTATAGAAAGCAGGAACATCTTCGATTTTCAGCTTACCGGATCTGCGGCGGGCGGCGACTACGACTCTGATCTTTTGTTTTACTCGAGGAGGATAGGGTCTTCGCCTAACGGTAGTCCGGGGCTAAGAGATGGGGAATATGCGGAAGTGCCTGACAATACCTCCATTTTAGGTGCTGCAAAGTTCAGTGGTAAAACAAAGGATGGCTGGAGCATTGGCCTGCTCGAAAGTGTGACTCAGAGAGAAGTTGCAGTAATAGACAGTAATGGCAACAGAAGAGAAGAGGTAGTGGAGCCCATGAGTAACTACTTTGTTGGCCGGCTGCAAAAGGATTTCAATGAAGGGAATACTGTGGTTGGTGGTGTGTTCACAGGTGTAATGCGTGAAGATAATCTTGATCACCTGTTACATGACCGGGCCTTTTCAGGTGGCATAGACGTGCTACGCTACTGGAAAAACAGAAGCTGGTACTATAAGGCTGTAGCAATTGTAAGCAGGGTAGAGGGAAGCCCGGAGGCCATTTACCGTACGCAAACATCTTTCGAACATCTTTTCCAAAGACCCAACAACAGTGAAGCCAAACTGGATCCTGGCAGGACTTCCCTTACGGGTACCGGTGGCACATTCCGGCTGGGCAAAAGCGGTGGCAATGCAGGACCTAAGGGTCAGGTGCTGCGGTTTGAAACGGGGGTGACGTGGCGGTCCCCTGAGCTGGAACTAAATGACATTGGCTTTATGCTCACTGCAGATGAAATTAACCATTTTGCATGGGCGGGCTTGCTTTTTCAAAGACCGTTCAGCGTTTTCCGGAATGCGCGAATCAGCTATAATCATTGGTCGAGGTGGGACTTCGGAGGACAGTTTCTATATCAGGCTTTTAATGCAAATACCCATGGGACCTTCAGAAACTTCTGGTCTGCGGGTATCGGTGTTGACTGGAATCCTTACGAAGTGTCGAACAACGCGCTCAGAGGAGCGTCCTCATTGCGCAAACCAGCAGGTGCCGGAACCTGGGCCTACCTGAATACAGACTCCCGGAGGAAACTGACTGCAGGACTGAATGTGACACATGCCTGGGGTTTTGAAAATACCGTATTGTACAGGGACTACACCTTAAGCCTGAATGCACAACCCAAAGATGCACTGAAATTTAGTTTAAGTGCAAGCTTCAACAGGTTCTGGCGCAGGCAGGATCAGTTTGTAACGCAGGTAGACTTTCAGAATGAGTCACGCACAATCGTAGGTTCGGTGAGCCAGCAGACACTCAGGCTGACGTTCAGGGCAAGTTATAACATCACCCCCGACCTGACCATCCAGTATTATGGTCAGCCGTACCTTACACAACCGCTATACGGCAGTTTCTCCTATGTGAAGGATCCTCTGCATGCTGAGTACGACAAAAGATTTCACCGGTTTTCAGAAACCCAGCTTAATGCCAGTGCTGAAGGCTACGAAGTAGATGAAGATGGTGATGGACTAGTGGATTATTCGTTCGCTAACCCTGATTTCAATTTTGTGCAGTTTCGCTCAAACCTGATAGTGCGATGGGAATATAAACCGGGCTCAGAATGTTACCTGGTATGGTCTCAGGGTAATACCCCTGCCGTTGGTACAGATGAATATGGAAGAATAGACAGAAGCCTGTTCAACAACCTGTTTCATGAGCAGGCGACCAATATTTTCCTGGTGAAGTTTACTTATCGTTTTCTGCGGTAGCCTAGCTTTGTAGCATGAGAGGTAATAACCGAGCTGATATTTATCCTGGCCTGGAGGTTGAAATCATTTTGAAGAAGGATCAGCGAACAGGAAGAAAGACTGTAGGCATTGTAAAAGATATACTTACAAGTGCCCCATATCACTCCCGGGGCATCAAGGTGAGGCTTGAAGATGGGCAGATCGGACGGGTGGCGATGATACTCGGGGATCCTGAATAGACCTGTGTTTGTACATCTTTTCATATCTTAGACATTCAATTGGATCAATCGCCAATAAAACCGTGTATGAAAAAATATTTATTCTTAAGCTTGCTAGCCTATTGTAGCAGTGCCAACGCTCAGACTCAACTCGACAATTATTTTAATGGGCAGAGCAATTTTACAGAGATTGCAAACAATACCCATGGCCTCGGCTCAGTACAGGATCTCGACTTTGTTCCTGGTCGTCCAGGTGAACTGTGGGTGGTAAATAAAGAGACATTCGGAGGCAGTGTCGTGATTTTCTTCAATGCAGGAAAGCCAGACCAGTCTCACCAGTTCAGAAGAGATTCTCACCATGACCATTTCATGCCGAGAGTAGTGGCATTGGCATTTGGGGATAATGACTATTTCGTCACTGCCCAGGAGGTTAAGAATACCGCTGCACCATCTTCAACATTCATGGGTCCTTGTCTGTGGGACAGTGATACCTCAGTATTTGCAAGAATGCACCAGAACAATTGGGTTCCGGGTGAGTTGCTGGGCAGCCATATCGATATGCTGCATCAAAGCCCTTTTGGAATGGGAGTAGCTCATGATCATGATAATGTGTATTGGTATTTCGACGGTCATAATGGCAATATCTGCAAGTATGATTTTGCCAATCCTCATGGTGTAGGTGAGGATGACCATTCTGATGGACGTATCCACCGTTATACAGATGTGCAGGTTGTTCGCAAGAACAATATCCCCAGCCATATGATTCTTGATAAGGCAAATAACTGGCTGTACATTGTAGATGCAGGCAACAGTCGCGTCATCAGGATGAAAACAAATACCGGAACTGTAGGTGCTACGCTGCCGGTTCCAGCCACAGGCGGAGAGCCACTGGCTGAATACAAGGAAGTGACCGGAGCTACAGTAGAAGTGCTGAATACTCCTGAAGTTCCTAACCCAACAGGAATTGACTACAAGGACGGCAGGATCATCGTGAGCGACTACCTGTCGGGTAATATCGTTATGTATGATGTAACAGGAAGCAATGCTGTGTACAAAGGTACATTGATCACCGGCGGACCTGGAGTATTTGGTGTGCGCATAGCTGATGATAACAAGATCTGGTATGTAAATCAGACTACTAAAAAGCTGATGCGTATCGATAATCCTAACGTCACTTCTATCACGAATACAGCAAAGCCACTGTCCTATGCAGTGTATCCTAATCCTGCTACTGAAGTGATCAACGTGCGCCTGGATGAACTGAAAGGCGAGGCTACGATCAGGATCTTCGATGGAGCTGGCAGACTGGTGCACTCCGCCAGGACAAATGACAAGCTGACTTCGGTAAGCACCATGAACTGGGCTAAAGGAATGTATACCATTAGCATCGAAGCCGGTGAATCCAGAGCCACACATAAAGTTGTACTGCAATAACCCTTCGACCATAACAGAAAACGGGCTGTCTCTGAACTGAGGCAGCCCGTTTGGTTTTCGGGTATTAGCTCCGTCAGGAGCTACCGCACTGTAGAATATGGGCAGGTAAAGCCTGTGTTGCTCCGTTAGGAGCAACCGCTCTGTAGCAGATGGTTTGGTAATACCGGTAATGCTCCTTTAGGAGCTACCGCTCTGTAGCAAATGGTTTGGCAACATCGTGTGATGCTCCGTTAGGAGCTACCGCTCTGTAGCCCCGGGCTTCAGCCCGGGGAACAGAACGATCCTGGACATGGGCTTTAGCCCAACCAAATATCCAACGTGTTCCAACAAAGGGATTTTTTCAATACGCGCGGGCTTCAGCCCGGGATAAACGCTCCTATCTATAACGCCGTCAATCACCATCCATTTTTCAAAACGAATTCCAATACCCCTGGTGCCCATGACTATTTGAACCTTACATCACTACTATAAGGATCAACCAGAACCTCATGTCTCCTGCTGCTGGAGAGCTCAAGTGTATTGAGGTTGTAAACTGAATAGAATCCATTACGTCCACTGCAGGGACCTTCATGATGAGGTGCAGGACCATCGTAATTCTGGTTGCGACTGAAGATGAACAGGTTTTCATTCTGATCGTCAACGGCCAGTGCATAGGGCTGATAGAAACGCCCCTCAATCTTTTTCACAACCTGCAGTGTGTTATAGTTGATGACATATACTGTGCCTTTATGTCCAAAGTTCGGATTGGCGTCTTCTGTGCAGCTAACAAATAAATAAGGTTTTGTGCGGGAGATCGTCATCACTGTTGGCTGAACACCGACCGGGATCACTTTGATGAGCGTATCCGCCTGAGGATCCATTACCCTAATCTCATTGGTATTGACGCAGGAGACAAAGTATTTTGAATAATCTGGCGCCATCTGGATGTGAATAGGGTCGGGGGTGGAAGCTCCATGGCTGGAAGTGAGGGGCTGTCCGTCGAGGCTAATCTTTTTTGTATTGCCGTTTGAATGTTTGTAGATGGTATTGCCATATTGGCCGGAGACAAAGAAAGTATCGAAGCCGGCATTGCTTGCGATGCCATGTGGACTCATAAACTCCCCAGAGCTAAGGACTGCAGGCTGAAGCGTTGAAGTATTTATGGAGATAAGCTCGTTATTGTCGCCATTGGTAGCCGCGAGCTTTGATCCATCATCCGAAAGGTGTAAGGTGCTCCAGAAGCCGTTTCCAAGATCGGAGCCGGCGATTACAGTGTCACGGTCGGTGTCCAGCTTGAAGATTTTATTGCTATACCACATGGAAAGGTAGGCAGTTCTGCCATCTGGTGAGACGCGTACGCCGGTAGCGGCTTCAGGGTAGGCCTGCTCACCGATGGGGATATATCGCATGACCAGATGAGAGGCTGCATCAATAACAGCCATCATATCGCAGCTTTGGTGCACCATATAGATTTTTTGCCTGGTGGATGCGAAGTCGGCAAAGGCTATGCGGCCGTTCTTGTCGGGTGCTCCGCGCTGTACCCAGCTTCTGATGGTTTCATATTCTGAAGCCGTTAGGGGAGTGCCGTTTACAGGCATGGTGGGAATGGCTACGGGACCACGGTTGGAGTCGGTATTGATAAAATAGAGTAGGGGGCTGTAATCTGGTGAGAAGGGGACGATGACAGCCCCATTGTTACTACCCTCAAACAAGTGTTCCCATTTGTCCAGGCGCAGTCCGCCACTGTTCTGGTAGCTTGAGGCATTATGGCATCCGGCTGTGGCACAACGAGTGGTAATGATCTGGCTAATTTCCGGGGGGTAGTTGTCCTCTGCGGGCTCATGGGTAAGTGCGGCCTCGTGCTTGCAGGAGTTAGTAGCAATAGCAATGAAGAAGAACAGTATGAATATCGTGGTGTAGCGGCGCATTTGTTAATCTAATTATAAGTGTAGGACTCTACACGCCCGAAGTTAGGCCAAACAGCTATATTGTAAATGTCTTCGAGATTGATTCTGTGCGGCAGTACACTCTATCTCAATTTGTTAGAAACCGGGAAAGCTCATTAACTGCAAAAAACCATGCGCAGGTTAGTAGCTGTCTGATTCAGGGAACGACCAAGTACCCACAAGTTTTTCGACAGCTACGCCTGCGCACATTATTGTGCATCGCTAAGCGAGACAACTTAATAAATATCCAGGTCGTCGTGAATTTCCTGACTTATCAGGGCAATTTGAGAGCGGCGAAGTGGGCTAAATGGCTAATGGAAAACATATGGTTCATCCAAAAGACCAGTTCAAAAAATAAGTTTAAAAAATAAACTGTGAGGGAGAGAAACGGTACTGCTACCGGAGGTCACCAAGACAGGCACTCACATTCCAGTAGGAATGAAACATGAAGGTACGTGACTGGTACAGTATTTCCTATTTTATTTTTAACCCTGCCATTTTACCGGCATTCAAAACGTTTTCAGGATACAGGCGGTCCTGCATGGTATTTAAGAGGAAAAGCTGCACAAACTGCGCAGCTTTTCAGGTTTAGTAAAACCGTTAGTTAGCGATTTTGATTCTGCTCGTTCTGGCGGTTTTGGTTTTGCTCGTTCTGACGAGTTTGATTCTGCTCGTTCTGACGATTTTGGTTTTGCTGATTTTGCTGATTTTGCTGATTCTGGCGATTTTGGTTCTGCTGGTTTTCGCGGTTTTGATTTTGCTGGTTTTCGCGATTCTGGTTCTCGTTTTTCATAAAAACAGGTTTTTGAGTTTACTGTTATCCCAACAAAAGCTTGCCACCTGCCCCTATACGCTGATTCTGCCCAAAGCTTTGTCTCTCAAACCTCAAGGCCTCAACTTCTTGTGTAAAAACGGCGTCATCGGCAACACCCTGGCATGGGAACAAACAATGCCCAAACCCGGGTATGGGATTTGTCCTTTTAGGGTAAAATGCGCCTGATGTTGAATGCTGATGAGATTATAACGGATAAAGAACTGTCCTGGCTGGAAAAATATATCGAGAATGCTTCACCTACCGGCAACGAACGCGACGGGCAACATCTCTGGCTCGAATATATCAAACCGTCTATAGATGAACATTTTGTTGACAACTATGGCAACGTAGCTGCCATCATGAATCCCGGCAAGGACTTCAAAGTTCATCGAAGCACATGCTGATGAGATTGCCTGGTATGTGAACAGAATCACCCCCGGCGGGTATATTCACGTTACCTCCACAGGCGGAACTGATGCGGGTATAGCACCTTCGCAAAGAGTGAATATCCATACCGGAAAGGGAATTGTCAAGGGTATATTTGGCTGGCCGGCAATTCATACCAGGCCAATGCCGGAGAATAATCCAACATCCACCAATATCTTTATCGACTGCGGTTGTAAATCCAGGGAGGAGGCCGAAGGTCTAGGAGTTCAGGTCGGTGACCTGATTACCTATGAGTGTGCTTTCATGGTTCTGAATCATAAATACCTTACAGGTAGAGCACTGGACAACCGCCTCGGCGGTTTTGCCATCGCCCGCCTCGCACACCTGCTGAAACAAGAAGGTGTTGAACTCCCTTTTTCCCTTTACTTCGTAAACGCAGTGCAGGAAGAGGTAGGGACCCGCGGCGCCCAGATGATTGCAGAAACTATTAAACCAAATTGTGTCTTTGTCACCGATGTTACCCATGCCACCCGCTCACCTATGATGGACCAGGACAAAGAAGGTGATATTGAACTTGGAAAAGGTGTAGTGATCCCCAAATCCCCACCAATTCACAATAAGCTGCGCAAGCTCCTATCGGACACAGCAGGTGAGTACGAGATCCCCTGGCAACCTTCGGCAATAACCAAGGAAACAGGCACAGATGCCGATGCGTTTGCCTATGCACGCGGCGGCATCCCACCGCGCTTCTTTCCTTCCCATTGCGCTATATGCACACCACCGTCGAAACAGCCCATTGCGACGATGTTACAGGTATGATCCGCGTGCTCTACCACTCGCTTCAGAAGCTTAAACCCTCATTTGACTTCAGGTATTTCTAACACAGCTTCAAATCTGTTCAATGCCTGCTCCTGGAGGCTGCTGTTGGCAACAGTACGCAGCTTCTTGAGCATTTGCAGAAACGCGGCCTTTACGGTCCGGTCAGTTTTCCCATAATCCCAGATCTGGTACACACAATGGTCAAACAGTTCATGAAAGCTGCGCCGTATGATCGAGATACGCACACACCCCGACTTGTCAGCATAGCTCGAAGCCCAGGGATGCTGCATCACTTCCGCAAACAGGTCTGTGAGTGCATCAATACATAATACTGCGGTACCTGGGTCAGCAATCGACGGGCTTAACGCTTTCACGGCGACTTCTGTCAGGTGCATATACCCGTAATAGGCATTCCTGTCTATTTCCTGGCTGTTGTAGAAGTTCAGGTGGTTTAAAATTCGAGCTATCAGTTCCTGCGAGGGTTCTTTGTCGGAATACAGGGTACAAACCGGTTCACCTTTAAGCAGGTAGCTTCCGGCAGGCAAATCAAACTCCAGGTAAAGGTCCTCGCATACCGCTATATGCATCAGCCTCTCGCGGTTGAATCCCTGAAAATAGCTGCTCACAGGCGCTTTGATAATAAACGACTGGCTGTCCTCGCCTCTGCCGAGTTTTTCAGTGGAACGTCTTTTCGAGTTGCGTCGAAATGTCTGTTCTAGTTAATAATTCAGGAAAATCAGCAGGTTACGCGCTTGCTGGTCTGATTGTTTCTTATAAAGCGCAATAAAACCTTATCATATGAATATCCCAATGATTAAAAACGTAAAGAAGACAAAAGCGATTCTTGGCCTGGTAACCGCGCTGTTCAGCCTGGGCATAGCCATTCAGCAGATCTACCACCTGAAGAAAGGCCAGGTTTCACAGGCTTAATTAGTGTTTTTTTGTGTTTTCGTGTTTTTGTTGAGTTGACCCTCGTGAGTGGGCGTCGCGGGGTTTTTTAGTTACACGGAGGACGCTGAGACGGTTGGCTCTTGCGGCTAAAGTTTTGAGAGAGCCACAGAGGCCCAACGCGAGTAAGTTGTTTTTTTGTTTTTTCGTGTTTTTGTTTAGCTGACCCTCGCGAGTGAATATTGCGAGGGTTTTGTTAGATATGTTCTTTTGTTTTTTCGTGTTTTTGTTGAGTTGATCTTCGCGAGTGGGCGTCGCGGGGTTTTTAGTTACACGGAGGCTTTCTTCTACTTTTTTGCTTGCCCAAAAAAGTAGCAAAAAAGGGCAGCCGCCATCAAAGACGCCGTGATGGCGGCGGTCTTACTATTTGGCTGAATTGCTACTGTGCTGCCTGGCAGAGGAATGCTATTCTCCAGTGCGAGTAATAACCACGCGAGACAGAAGGAGACGTTCGACTCCTTCGGAGTCGTTTCCCGTTGGTGATCTAGAATCTATAAACATGTGACCCCTTCGGGGTCGGTTGAGGAAAGTCAGCCCAGACTGCCTGCTTCTTCCTGCCTGCTGCCTCTTGTCAACGCTATTCAGGCAACAACAATC
>JAFAAT010000035.1 GCA_023426425.1 Bacteroidota bacterium
AACGGGAGTAGTTTTCCAGTTTTACCGGCTCAAAAAGGAAGTCCACACCACCGAAACGTTGGATGTAATAATCAGATAGTTTGATGGCATTACGTAAGGCTTCAGCTTTGTCATTGTTTTCAGAAAGGGAATTGATGAATTCAGTGGGTCCTACTACGCCCAGACTTGTGTTCCCATTGGAAAAAGGAATTACCCAGAGCCAAACCTGTGTCTCCAGGATGTCGAAGGAAATTTGTGTGCCTTCTGTTCCTTCAGGTCTGTTTATGTCTTTGACGTGCGTGAAAATAGAAGAATGGGGGTCGAGCTTGGATGGTGTATCCAGATCGAGGAGTCTCGGCAGGACTCTGCCGTAGCCACTGGAGTCGATGATGAATTTTGCGTGAATCTCTCTCAGTTCGCCATCCTTGGTTTTAACTGTAGTGACCGAGTTTTTGCCTTCGAAGACAACGGAAACAACTTCCGTTTCAAACTCCAGATCGATTCCCTTACGCACTATTTCTTCTGCCATGGTGTTATCGAAATCTGCTCGTGGTACCTGCCAGGTCCAATCCCATCCTTCGGAAAACTTTTCGCTGAAATCGAAGTCGCAGATTTGCTCGCCTCTGATAAAACGTGCACCCAGCTTTTTTTCGAAGTTCATGGCGTTCAGTGCATCGAACAATCCGGCTTCTGAAAAATGATCCATTACACGAGGAATAAGGCTCTCTCCCACAACGAGTCGTGGGAACCGGGATTTTTCGACCACTTTTACCTTAACCTGATTGTTATGGAGGTGGGCTGCTGACACACAACCAGAAGGTCCGGCACCGATTACCAAAACATCTACAAATTCCTTTATCATATGTGTAAATAGCTATTGATTATTGCATTACATTTGCGGGCTCAAAGTAACTACAATTTCGTTAAAGAGTGGGGGAGAATCCTAAAATTTGAATGGATACTATACAAGATTTTTTGAAAATAGAAGCGTTTGAAGATATAGCTATTCACAATCATAAGGTTGCTATAGGTGAACATGTCTTGAGAAGAGTGGAGGCGAGCTTTGACTTTTTGAAGGAGTTTTCAAGGGACAAGATTATCTACGGTGTGAATACGGGCTTTGGCCCGATGGCTCAGTACAGGATCAAGGATGAGGACAGGGTACAGTTGCAATATAATCTGATCCGCAGCCATTCATCCGGCACAGGCAGGCCTTTGTCGCCTTTATATGTGCGGGCTACGATCTTAGCAAGGTTGAATACGCTTATGCTCGGGAATTCGGGAGTCAATCCTTCACTGATTGAGCTCATGAAAGAATTGCTCAACAGAGATATAGTTCCCGTGGTTTTCGAACACGGAGGAGTTGGGGCAAGTGGTGATCTTGTTCAGCTGGCTCATCTTGCGCTGGCACTTATTGGTGAGGGTGAAGTTTACTATAAGGGTGAAAGAAAGCCAGCTAAAGACGTTTTTGAATCAGAGGGATTACGGCCTCTGGAAATTGATTTGCGGGAAGGTCTTGCTCTAATGAACGGGACTTCGGCGATGACCGGAATCGGAGTGGTGAACGTCTATTATGCAAAAAAACTGCTGAACACTTCCATTAAATGTTCCTGTGCAATAAATGAATTGGTGCAGGCCTATGGCGATCATTTTTCTAAGGAACTTAATGAAGTGAAGCGTCATAAGGGACAGCGCGAAGTAGCAGCAAGGATGAGAGCTCATCTTGCGGACAGCACCTTGATCAGAAAGCGGGAAGAACATTTATATGTACCAGAAAACAAAACAGAGGTATTCAAAGAGAAAGTTCAGGAATACTATTCTCTGCGTTGTGTGCCACAGATCCTGGGGCCTGTTCTGGAGACGATAGAAAAAGCGGCTTCGGTTTTAGAAGATGAGCTGAATTCGGCGAATGACAACCCGATCATCGATGTAGAGAGTCAGCGGGTATTCCATGGGGGTAATTTCCATGGTGACTATGTTTCGCTGGAGATGGACAAACTAAAAGTTGCGATAACCAAGTTGTCGATGCTGGCAGAGCGGCAGTTGAACTATTTGCTAAACTCGAGAATTAATGAGTTGTTGCCACCTTTCGTTAATCAGGGCACGTTAGGGCTTAATTTCGGGATGCAGGGAATTCAGTTTACTGCTACTTCTACCACAGCTGAGAACCAGATGTTGTCAAATCCTATGTATGTTCACAGTATTCCGAGTAATAATGACAATCAGGATATTGTTAGCATGGGTACTAATGCAGCATTGATTGCAGCGAGGGTGATTGAGAACGCTTTTGAGGTTTTGAGTATTGAACTAATAACTATTATTCAGGCGATAGATATACTGGGGCAAAAGGACAAAGTTTCCGCTTCTACAAGAGAAATGTATGACCACATCCGCGAGATGGTGCCAGTGCTGAAGGAAG
Source organism: Bacteroidota bacterium (assembly GCA_023426425.1). Lineage (GTDB taxonomy): Bacteria > Bacteroidota > Bacteroidia > Chitinophagales > Chitinophagaceae > JAFIGV01. Next base: position 2,399 of record JAFAAT010000035.1, read on the forward strand.
ATAAGGTGATGTATCCTTATATTCATAAGGTTAAAGAATATCTGATTAACAGCTGAGTTTAAAATATTCATAGCAAGAGGCAGTTGTTATGAAATGAGCAGATAAATTATTATTATTCTGAGTTTTTGATGATTGTTTTGTAACACATCATTGTTTAGTACATTAGTTAAAGAGGAGGAGGCGATTTGGTTTATTAGAGACCGTGATAAACTGGCACCGCCGCTAACAAGAGTAAAATAACAACGAAGTATGAAATGTGCGCTGGTAACAGGTGGGGGACGTGGAATAGGGAGAGCCATTTGCCAGAAACTGGCATCAGACACGGATTACCACATTTTAGTCAATTATAAGTCAAACAAGACAGCTGCGGAAGAGACCCTTCAGGGAGTGATAGCCGCAGGGGGTTCCGGTGAGTTATTAGGGTTTGATGTATCAGACTATGAGGCTGTTCAGACTGCCTTAAAGAAGTGGGAGGAAAATAACCCTACTGCGGTTGTTGAAGTGATAGTGAATAATGCCGGCATCGCGAAGGACGGGTTATTTATGTGGATGGGTGTAGAAGATTGGAGCAGTGTGATTAATACCAACCTGAACGGGTTTTTCAACGTGACGAATTTTTTCATACAGAAGATGTTGCGTCAGCGATACGGACGGATCATTAATATGGTGTCAGTGTCGGGAGTACGTGGGACTGCGGGCCAGACAAACTATTCGGCTGCGAAGGGCGCAATAATTGCGGCCACTAAGGCGTTGTCGCAGGAGATTGCCAAAAGAAACATTACTGTTAATGCAGTTGCACCGGGATTTATCAGGAGTGATATGACCAGTCACCTGGATGAAAAAGACCTGGTGAAGCTAATACCTGTGAACCGGTTTGGCGAACCTGAGGAGGTAGCCGAGCTGGTAGGTTTTCTGGCTTCCAGAAAAGCGAGCTATATCACCGGTGAGGTAATTAATATCAATGGGGGGATCTATTCATAACAGATTTTTTGAAGGCAATGAATAAAAGAGTTGTTATCACGGGAATGGGAATTTATTCCTGCATTGGCACTTCATTGGACGAAGTAAGGCAATCCCTTTATCTTGGAAAGTCAGGAGTGGGTTTTGACTCTGAGCGCAAGGAATTTGGTTTTCAGTCGGCTTTGACCGGGATACTTCCTAAACCAGATTTGAAGAATCAACTGTCGCGGAGACAGAGAATCAGTATGGGGGAGGAGTCAGAATTCGCGTACATGGCTACAAGGGATGCGTTTGAAAGCGCGGGAATAGATCTCGACTATTTTGACACCAGCGAAGCAGGAATCATTTATGGAAACGATAGTGTCTCAAAAGCGATTGTGGACGCTACGGATATCATACGCAAGAAGAAAGATACTGCGTTAATTGGGTCGGGGGCAATCTTCAAGTCGATGAACTCGACTGTGACGATGAATCTTTCGACTATTTTTAAGCTGAGGGGGATCAATTTAACTATAAGTGCTGCCTGTGCAAGTGGTTCCCATTCTATCGGGCTTGCTTACTTCCTAATAAAAAATGGCTTGCAGGAAATGATTATATGTGGAGGTGCGCAGGAGGTGAATATGTATGCTATGAGCAGTTTCGATGGCTTAGGTGTATTTTCACCCAGAGAAGATGAGCCTTGCAGGGCATCCCGTCCATTTGACAAGAACCGCGATGGGCTTGTTCCGAGCGGGGGAGCGGCTACGCTGGTTTTGGAAAGTTACGAATCAGCTAAAAGACGAGGAGCTAATATTCTTGCTGAGATAATAGGGTACGGATTTTCTTCGAATGGTGGGCATATCTCAACTCCAAATATTGAAGGTCCTGCCAGTGCGATGCAAAGAGCGCTGGAAGAGGCGCACATTAAGGCAGGAGAAGTAGACTATATCAATGCTCATGCTACTTCGACACTTGTCGGGGACAGCAACGAGGCAAAGGCAATCTCAGAAGTTTTTGGTGAAAAGACCCCGTATGTAAGTTCGACGAAGTCCATGACCGGACATGAATGTTGGATGGCCGGAGCCAGTGAAGTTGTGTATTCGATATTGATGATGCAGCATGATTTCATTGCTCCTAACATCAATCTGGAGGACCCAGACGACGACGCCAGGAAATTAAACCTGGTTAAATCGACATTGGATGCGAAAATTGATATATTTTTGTCTAATTCTTTTGGTTTTGGAGGAACTAATTCTTCCTTAGTGGTTAAAAAATATATTTAAAGTGAATAAGACAGAAATAATTACTAAAGTAAACGAATTTCTGATTGAGGAATTTGAATTGGAGGGAGTAGAAATCGAGTCTCAAGCAAATCTCAGAGACACCCTGGAGTTGGATAGCCTGGATTATGTGGACCTGGTGGTTTCAATAGAATCCAACTTTGGTGTAAAGCTTGTTGAAGCTGACTTTGCGGAGATTGATTCGTTTGACAGTTTTTATAATCTGATCGAAAGTAAATTCAAAGCTAGGAGCAATTGATGGGTCGTTGGGAAGGCAAGTCGAAAGGGACGGTGCTGGGGTATAAAATATTTTTTCTTTTTATACACAAGTTTGGAGTCAGATCTGCGTATTTCCTGTTGTTTTTTGTTGCGTCCTATTATTTCCTTTTTTTGACAGAGAGCAACAGAGCTATCTTTTACTATTTCCGAAAAAGACTTGGATATGGTTATCTGCGTTCGAAAATTGCGGTTTTCAGGAGCTACTATACTTTCGGCGCCACAATTATAGACAAGGTCACTATTTCCAGCGGTGCCAGAGATCAGTTTACTTTTGAGTTCGATGGGATAGAATTGCTCAAAAAACTGCTGGCTGACAAGCAAGGAGGAGTACTAATAAGCGCTCATGTGGGCAATTTTGAAATTGCTGAACATTTCTTTGCACAGATCGATCTGAATTTCCAGATCAATATCGTTACGACTGACCAGGAGCGGTCCGACATAAAGACGTATCTAGATAGCGTTACAAAGAAGTCGACAGTCAAGTACATCTACATCAAAGAAGACCTTTCCCATATATTTGAGATCAATAGTGCATTGGCTAGGAATGAACTCGTATGCTTTACGGGCGACAGGTATTTTGAAGGTGTGAAGTGCTTGCAGGAGAAATTTCTTGGTGAAGAAGCGAAATTTCCGGCTGGTCCTTTTCTGATAGCGTCGAGGTTGAAAGTTCCTGTGGTTTTTGTGTATGTTATGAAAGAGCCTAAGCTGCATTACCATCTCTATGCAAGGGAGGCACAGGTAGCGAAGCGTGACGAAGCGGGACTATTGAGAACCTATGTCCAAAGCGTAGAGTCCATTCTGGCAAAATATCCGCTGCAATGGTTTAACTACTTTAATTTTTGGAACCAGTTGGACAGAAAGAGTCTCAACTAAGTTGTTCCGGGTAATTGATCGTTTCAGGATGAAGAATGTTCTTGTTATATATTATTCTCAATCGGGGCAGTTAGAACAAATTGCACGAACCATTGCAAAACCGCTATTGGAGTCAGAAGATATAAAAGTTACGTTCTATGAAATTGAGATGGAGCAACCCTTTCCATTTCCCTGGAACAAACGGAGTTTCTTCAATGTTTTTCCTGAATCTTTTTTGCAGGTTCCCTCACCGATCAAGCCGGTTCCTTCTGAAATCCTTGAGACAAGTTTTGACCTGGTGTTGCTGCATTATCAGGTTTGGTATTTATCCCCGTCCATTCCAGTAAATTCATTTTTGAAAAGTGCAGATGCCGGAAGAATTCTGAACAATTCTAACGTGGTTACGATAAGTGGGTCAAGGAACATGTGGATTATGGCGCAGGAAAAGATCAAGAGGCTACTGGTAGCCAACAATGCTCAATTGAAAGGGAATATAGCATTGGTGGATAGATCGGGGAATTTGGTGAGTGTGGTGACGATCGTAAAGTGGATGTTTTCAGGTGTTAAGAAAAGGTATCTTGGTATATTTCCAATGCCTGGAGTGTCGGAAAAGGATATCCGTGAATCAGAGAAATTTGGTGAGATCATTTTAGGTAATCTGCGCAGGAATAGTTTAGAAGAGTTGCAATCTCAGCTGGTTGCACATGATGCTGTGAGAATCAATTCTTTTCTTGTGAAAGTGGATCGCATAGCCAATAAG
>JAFAAT010000036.1 GCA_023426425.1 Bacteroidota bacterium
CAGTTCGACGAGCATAGTGATCGCCGTTTCCAGTTTTTGTTGCTGGCTCATGCTTTTTTATTCAGGGTTTGTGTTGTTGCAGGAGCCAGGATCTTGCCTCCTGGAGATCAGTAAACATCCTGGTAGGCAAGGCAGGCTTGGCTAGTCCTATGAAGAAGTTGGCAACTAGTTTCCCAAAGTTGGACTGGGTTAGAAGAGCAACTGCGGTGAGTATTTTCTGTGGTTCTGGTCCTGCATAAAACTTTCTTGCCTCGTTGCTCATTGATTTGACACGTGTCATGTCGATCAGGAAGGGACGTTTGATTCCACCGGCCAACTTCATGTTGATTTCATGGTTTTCCATCGCGTGTTCCAGTGTATGCAGCTCCTGTGGCGCGCCGACGGCCATAATAATTCCATCTTCATCCAGCCAGGTAAGGCCAGAAGAAGAATGTAGCGCATGTGGAGGTGGCACTATAGAGTCGAGGGTTTTCATCAATGCAGCGTTTTAGACTTGCTGAAAATTATAAAAATCTGATTGGTTTTAATCCCGGCGTGCAAACTTCGAGCCAGGTACCAGGCAGGTCAATGGGTATCATTGGCCGGATTTCTACCACCCTATAGTAGAATCAGCGCCAGAAGGTTGCACAGCGTGGTAAGTTTACCTGTACACTGTCAATTTCCTTTGAACTGAAAACTCCCTGCCAGACAACAGCAGCAAGTACTGCCCATTCGGAAACTCAGAGAGGTCAATTGAAAAACTGGTCCCACTAATCTCTTTGGTCATCAGAATTCTTCCAAATAAATCGGATACCTGAATCCTGTCAGCGAGCGGTGTGGTAATGCGCAATTGCAACAAACCTGTGGTAGGATTCGGGAAAAGCGCAAAATTCTGCGCCTCTGTATTGCGGATACTATTGCTGGTTACGTCCAGCCTGGCAATAAATCTGTTTTCAGTGGGACTACTAAACAAAGTGTCATTCTCAAATACTGCATGAGGCCAAAAATGACCGCAAAACAAGAAACCATTCCCCGCCAGTGCACCTGAGGATGGCGCATTTCCTGTGTAAGGCTTTGACCAGATTACGTTCCCTGAAGCATCATAATTTATCAATGCCGAAGAATCAACAGTGATAATGCCACCTCCGCCTACGAGTGAAACAAAGTATTCGCTGCTATTCTTTCGTGCCCACTGGGCATTACCAGATGAATCATACTTTGCAATGAATGACTTCACGTTCGGATAATAAAGAGTATCTGCGCCGAAAACAGTATTGTCACTAAGTTTGCCTGTCAGAACGAACCCGCCGTCGCTGAGAATGGAAACGTTCATTCCCGTAGAAACGCCCTTGAGACTTCGTGCCCAGAGTACATCTCCATTTTTGTTACGCTTTACGAGAAATGCGTGTCCAAAACCATGAGTCAACAGCGTTGTACCAATGGTGATTGAATCTATGTACCACCCTGTTTGCATGGTACTGCCGTCAGGGAATACTGCTATACCTGCACTCCTGCTTTGATAGTTACTTTGGCCTTCGCGCCTCCCCCAGATAAGGTCACCCGTCGGACTGAATTTGAAGACAAACAGTCTATCGTTATCTCCTGTAAGTGTATCCGTGCCAAACACTATATCGCCAACTATAGTGGCGGGCATGTAAAAATTACCCTGCGAGTCTATTCCGCTCTGGAACAATGTTTCAGCATAGTCTGTGCTGAAACCCGGACGTGCCCAGAGAAAATCCCCATTATTCCTATAAGCAGCCACAAAAATACCTTCGACGCCATAGGGACTAACATACTGTTGACCGCCAAGTGTTATCACGCTATGAAATATTCCGGAGATAAAAATCTTCCCATCTTTTGCTACGGTCAAAGAGCTAATAAGGTCGTTGGATACATCACCTTCGCTGATTGCCCATAAAAAATTTGCTGCGGGATCAAACTTCGCAATAAAAATGTCCAGGGCACCGGAAGCGGTAAGGATCGTGCCTTCAATGTTGACTTCATTTTCAAAAGTTCCATAGAGGTATACATTCCCGGAATCGTCTGAAGCGACATTGACATTCAAATAGTTTGAAAGGCGGCTGGGGTCATCATATTGGATCACTTTCTTTGCCCAACTCCAGGTTGGAGATTGTGCATGTACCGTATAGGTCCCACACAAAAGAATCAACAATCCCAGAAGTAGTCGCATATACCATATTTTAGCTAAAATTACTATGTCAAACCCGGCAATCAAACAGCTATCTGACACAGATCTGTCAGAAATAATCAGAGGTGCTAGAAAATACCTTTTGCTGAGTCACCAAAGCAATTACCTACAGAGGCCATGAATACAATCCACCCGATCTGTTTACTTTTGACACTACCGGCACTTGTCATTTGCCTGAAAAAGCTGAATGGAAATCATTATTATTCTACTCCTTATATTACTCAACGGCGTCTTTTCCATGTCCGAAATAGCCCTGGTCTCGGCCAGAAAGACAAGACTGGAAGCAGCTGCCGGCAAGGGCAACAGAAAAGCCCGAAAAGCATTGAAGCTGGCTAACAACCCCAATCGCTTTCTTTCTACTGTACAGATTGGCATCACCCTGATAGGCATTCTCACCGGTATCTACAGTGGTGAAAAGATCACCGATGATGTCACTGCTTTCATCAACCAGTTTGCAGCCCTGCAACCGCACAGCGAAAGCATAGCAATTACCCTGGTGCTGATTCTCGTAACCTATTTCTCCCTGGTGCTGGGCGAACTACTCCCTAAACGCGTTGGCCTGATCGCCCCCGAAGCAATAGCCAAATCTATGGCTGGACCCATGGAGCTGCTATCGAAAATTACAGCCCCATTCATCTGGCTGCTTACCAAAACTACCGACCTGCTGATACGAATTCTCGGGATTAAAAAGACGAATGAAAGCCAGGTAACAGAAGAAGAGATACGCGCTATCATACAGGAAGGCACCAGTGCAGGGGCTATAGAAGAAATAGAGCAGGATATAGTAGAAAACGTATTTCACCTGGGCGAGAAGCATGCAAGTTCCCTGATGACCCAACGCAGGGATATCAGTTGGCTGGATATCAATGAAACGCCTAAGGAAATCATGACGCGGATTGTGGAGACCCGGCACAAACTATACCCTGTTTGCGATGGAGACCTGGACAATGTGAAAGGTATCTTGTTTATCAAAGAGATTTTCAGTGATGTGGTGGAGGGTAAACCTCTGGACCTTCAACACCACATGAAGCCCGCAGTATTTCTGCCGGAGCGGATGAAGGCCTACAGGGCTCTTGAGGAGATGCGCCGCAGGAAAAGCAGTGTATCGCTCATCATCAATGAGTTTGGCGGTGTGGAAGGCTTGCTGACCATCAACGACATCATTGATACCCTCGTCACAGATTTCACGGAAGAAGTGACACAGCAGGAAATCATAGCAAGGGCTGATGGAAGCTATTATGTGGACGCCTCCATTTCACTCAGTGATTTTTGCCGGTTCTTTGACATTGAAACAGACGACGAAGTGATGCAGAACTACCAATCTGTGGGCGGGCTCGTGCTGGACAAGGCGCAACGCTTCCCTGAAACCGGCTTCAGGTTTCACTGGAGCGGACTGGAAATAGAAGTGGCAGACCTTGATGGCAATAGAATCGATAAGCTGGTCGTGGCGAAGAAACCATTGGAATTTGACGGTGAGGAATAACTGGTAGGTTTGACTATTCTCCTATCAGAGGAAAACAAAGGGATCAGTTTCTTGGAATGCTACTTGTAGCATTTTCAAGGTTCGATGCCTAAGATTAATAGTGGAACAGGTGGATTACCACGACCGTGCCGCAAGACATTGTAAACTTCACCCTCATAATATGCAACTCCTGATGACATTTGTTGTTGCATTTTTTTGGTGGGCAATACTTCAATTCCAACGTTTATAATTCCCCCGGAATAAAACAAAAGGTGCTTCACAAATAAATCGAAAGCCACAAAGGCGTACTTTCCAAACTGCACTTCAATTGCAATCCCTTCTTTTACAAAATCCGTTTGTTTAAATGATGAAATAGGGTTTTTTATTCCGCTTTGCTCTAGATGCTTCTTCTGTTGGTCATAAGGTAGCGGAACAATTTCCTGCATTAATTTCCTATCTGTAGTCACGTAGTATCTATAGCGGCTTTCGCTCCACCCTTTCTCCCTAAACGCTTCGATAAATGCTCTGTTTAAAGCTACAGGGCTAAAAAGCATTCGCCCAACCATGCCTTTTTCCCTGCTCTCCTTCGTCATAAGCTTTGTCGCATCAATGCTCTTAATCAGCTGTATCAGCTCCTTGTAGAGGTCTTTGTGATGCACGATTAAATACTCCTCGCCATTTAGATGGGAATACTTCTGAGCTATCTTCATTTATTGTGTTTTATACTATGCCCGTTTAAATTTTCGAGAGGCAGCCATTCAAGCGGAAATTTTGAAACCTTATCGTTTCCTGTGGGTCTGTGGATCGGCTTGTTGATAGGTCGTATTTTAAGCATTCCTTCTTTGAAACTTGCAATGCGCTTTCTTGCTATTTCGCAATATGTTTCGTTTCGTTCTATACCTAAGGCATTTCTATTGTTTTTAATTGCCGCTATTATAGAAGAACCAACACCAGCGAATGGATCTAGTACCCAGCTTTGTTCTTCAGTCAATGCAAGAACACACCGTTCAACAAGTTCGATTGGAAACTGGCATGGGTGATCTGTTTTCTCGGGGTGATTTGATTTCACATTAGGGATATCCCACAAACCGGTGTCCCAATCTTGTTCAAGTATCTGCCAAATATCACTGGGATTTTTACCTAACGGATTTCCTGAAGGTTGCCCCTTCTTCGGACCCTTGAAATGGCGTTTACCTGGGTACTTAGACGGAACCCTTACATTATCAAGATTGAAGATGTAATTATCGGTCTTGGTGAACCAAAGTATTGTTTCGTATCGTCCACTGAACCGATTTGAGGCATGTAGCCCATGACCGAAATGCCAGACAATGCGGTTGCGTAGTTTCAGGCCATGGTTCTTAAAGATTTGGTAGTAATAGATATCAAGAGGAAAAACTTCGCCTTTATCGATATAATTACCAACCTGCCAACATAAACTTCCGCGGTCTGAAAGGCAGCGTACAAGCTCATTTATTATTTCTTCTTGTGTTTGGAGATATTTCTCTATGCTTGTTTTCGTTTCGTACGATTTGCCAATGTTGTAAGGGGGTGAGGTAATTATTAGGTCGAATTTTCCATCATCCAGATGTTTGATAACATCTAAACAGTCACCTCTATTTATCTCGAATTGTGTATCAGGGCTAATGTATTCAAACAGGGGTTCTTTCATCTTCATATCCTACTTCAGTTTATTGGCGTCAAATTTAGTATATATTGTCAGCTTTTATGGTCTTGGAAGAATTGTATTCATCTTTGTGGAAAATTATTTCGACGTAACCTCTAGTTGAGTCGATCGCGCACCATGCATGCTGTCTATTCTCCGTTTCAGAATATATTCACTAAAACAACAAAGACAATACGTATGTTTTTTCTATTTTACCAGCCTTAAAGCTTAAAAAATGAAAAACTTAATCTCCGCCATCATGCTCCTCCTCGCCGGAGCCACTGCAACCTATGCACAAACCACAGCCACAGATTTTACTGCTTTGGATTGTAACGGCACCAGCCATACATTGTTCAGTGAATTAGATAATGGCAAGGTAGTGGTGCTTGCCTGGGTCATGCCCTGCTCTGCCTGCGAAGGCCCGGCAAAAACAGCCTATGATGCAGCCCAAACCTTTGCGACTTCTCATCCCGGCCAGGTACTATTCTATCTTATTGATGACTACGGTGACAATAATTGTGCAGACCTTTCAAGCTGGGTAAGCAGCCAGAATATCGGCCACACCAGCAATATGGTAGTGTTTGAAAATGCAGGCATGGAGATCGATATGAACGACTATGGAACACCGGGGATGCCGAAAGTCGCTGTGGTAGGTGGTACTGACCACAAGATCTACTTCAATAAAAACAATAGCAGTGCAAATGATGCGGCCGGAATTACCTCTGCAATCCAATCAGCTTTGAATCCCACTTCTGTTGGAGAACTTGCCAATGATCTTAAGTTTAATGTGTCACCCAATCCTGCCATCGGCGCGCTTACTATCAGCTTAAGTACTCCGGTAAGAGAGGTAGTGATTTCTACGATTAATGGTCAGGTCGTAAAGCACGAAACATATGACCAAGGAAGGGTGAACCCCGTGGTAGATATAACCGGATTAGCCAGCGGTAACTACCTGATAAGGCTGAAAGACGTGAATAATGCGCAAGGTCTGCAGCAAGTAGTGAAGCAGTAAGTAGCTTTGATGTCGCCTGAGCAGGCGAAACGATACCTTCTTCAGCAGTTCGGCAACTGAAAAGCACCGTCTTTGGTTAGCAAAGGACAAGCAAACGTCTAATTATTTTTTATGATGCCAACCGCTATATGTACGACTCCCCTGCCCAAGTTTTTGTTGTAATGATTTTATTTCTTATTTTTGCATCGGAAATGAATCTAGTAGAAAGGGAACACGCCAGTGTTCCCTTGTTTTTTGGTTATGTCAGAGCTCATAGATAAAATAAACAGTTTTATAGAACCGTTATTAGAAGGCACAGACATGTTCGTGGTGAACATAAAAATAAAACCTACTAATAACATTAAGGTATTCCTGGATGCAGATACCGGCCTCTCTGTTGAAAAGAGTGCAAAGGTGAATCGTAAGCTATATGCAATCATTGAGGAACAGGGGTTATTTCCAGACGGTGATTTCTCGCTGGAAGTAAGCAGTCCGGGTGTGGACGAGCCCTTAAGCTCTATGCGCCAATATAAAAAGAACATCGGCCGGACAGTGGCTGTGACGCTTACTGAAGGAGATGTAGAAAAAACTGGTGTGATGAAAGAAGTGCACGATGAACACCTGGTGCTGGAAATGAAAGTGCCGAAGAAAAAAGAAACCATAACTGAGGAAATACCCTTTTCTCAGATTAAATCAATAGTAGTACAAATCGTTTTTTAAATAAAACAATCATCAATTATCCCCCAGGGAAACAAAAATTGATAAACCATGGCAAGTATCAATCTTATCGAGTCGTTTCAGGAATTTAAGGACGCGGAGAATATAGATCGTCCTACCCTCATGAAGGTCATCGAAGACGTGTTCAAGACCCTGCTCCGTAAAAAATACGGCACGGATGAAAATTTTGACGTTATCGTAAATGACCAGACGGGTGACCTTGAGATCTTCCGGCGCCGTGTCATCGTGGAAGATGGTTTTTCCGAGGATGACAACCTGGAAATAGAGCTGGCAGAAGCACTGAAGATCGACCCTGACTTTAGCGTGGGCGAAGAAGTGTATGAGGAAATCAATGTGATTGACTTCGGCCGCCGTGCCATTCTGGCTGCAAAACAAACGCTTGCTGCCCGTATTGGTGACCTGAAAAAGAAAAACCTGCTCGACAAATATGCAGACCGCATAGGTGAGATCATTAACGGCGAGGTTTACCAGATATGGAAAAAGGAAATACTTCTGCTTGATGACGAAGGCAATGAGCTGATCCTGCCAAAATCTGAACAAATACCTACTGACTTCTTCAAAAAAGGCGAAACCGTTCGTGCTGTAGTGAAGAAGGTAGAAATGAGAAACAACACACCGATTATCATCCTTAGCCGCACCCATCCATCTTTCCTTGAGAAGCTGCTGGAAATTGAGGTTCCGGAGATTATGGATGGCCTGATCGTTGTAAAGAAAATAGTACGCGAACCTGGTGAAAGGGCGAAAGTTGCCGTAGAAAGCTACGATGACCGCATCGACCCGGTGGGTGCCTGCGTAGGTATGAAGGGTAGCCGTATACACGGCATTGTGCGTGAACTGAGGAATGAAAACATCGATATCATCAATTTCACGAACAACCTCCAGCTCCTTATCCAGCGCTCGCTGACACCGTCGAGGATCAACAGGATGGAACTGAACCATGAAACAAACCATGCAGATGTGTACCTCGAACCAGACCAGGTTTCCCTGGCAATTGGACGTAAGGGTGTGAACATCAAACTGGCACAAGAACTGACCGGGTACACAATTGACGTGTATCGTGATGTTCAGGACGAAGAAGTGGATTACGATATCGACCTGGATGAATTCAGCGACGAGATCGACGAATGGGTTATTGATGAGTTTAAGAAGATCGGCTGCGATACCGCATTGAGCGTGCTGGAACTATCGGTTGAAGAACTGGTAAGGCGTACCGACCTGGAAGAAGAGACTGTAAAAGACGTGCAACGTATTCTGCAGGCTGAATTCCAGAACGAATCTGAATAACAAACTCACTGGTGCTAAAGGGCTGTTAAACACCCTTTAGCGGCCGGGGGACAGGCGTTTTGAGAAAATGCAATTGAGTAAAATAGCGTAGGTTTGTAGTTTAGGTAAACTGGCTTAAAGACGCACCTGGGCGATTATTTTTTGACTAAATATCCGAATGGCAACAGCAACGAAAACTCCAAGATTACTGGCAGCAGCCAAAGAATTTAACATCGGTAAGGAGACTCTACTTGAATTTCTTACAGGGAAAGGCTTTGAGATTAACGCAAGTAATCCAAATACAAAGCTTACTGAGGAAATGTACGACGCGCTGCAGGCTGAGTTTGCACAGGACAAGCTCGCCAAGCGCAAAAGCGAAGAGATTGCTTTGCCTAAAGGGTCGCTGCTGGATACTGCTAAGAAGACGAAAGAAGATTTAGATCTTGGTGCAAGGGACAAAAAGGAAGAACCTGCACCCGAAGAGAAAGAAGTGCCTGCACCGGCTCCTGAACCGGTGGCACCACCTGTTGAAGAAGTTCCAAAGCAAGAACCGGTGGCAGAAGCTCCGGCGAAAGAGGAAGCTCCTGCCCCAGAACCTCCAGTAGCTGAAACGCAGGAATCGCCTGCAGCAGCCGCTGAAACAACTGAGCCTGCTGCAGAAGAGGAAACACATATTGCCACCAAGTCAACCAAGCTGGGCGGACCTAACATTCTCGGCAAGATAAACCTGGATGAGATGAACCTTTCATCCCGTCCAAAGAAAGGCACAACAGCAAAGAAATCCACAAAGAAAGAGGCAGCGAAGGAAGAACCTGCAGCAGAAACACCTGCAGCACCTGAAAAGGCTAAGAAAACAGCTCCGAAGAAAGAAGATCCGGTAGAAGAAACACCACAGCCGGTGGATGAAACGCCTGCTACTCCAGCTGCCCCTGAAACACCACAAATTCCTGCACAGGAATCGGAAGAAAAGCGTGAACACATTGAAATGAAGG
>JAFAAT010000042.1 GCA_023426425.1 Bacteroidota bacterium
CAACAGGTCACATGGAGGTGGAAATCGCCCCCTTCATACCGCTCAAAGACCTCAACCCGCCCGCAGACGCCAAATATTTCCAGATCTTTATCAAAGGTGCTGCAGTCAACGCTGCAAAATCTAAATCGGAAAGAGCAGTCGGCGCATTTACACCTATCACAAGCAAGGAAACAGAGACTATTCGCCTCTCCGTCAAACTAGATGCTGGGGAAGGCGACATTCAGGCCCTCGCACTGGGCATCATCTTCTACGAAGAATTTATGGGCGTACCCTCAGCAATGAGAAACGGCTCATTGGCTATAGTAGAAGCCACACGTATCGATCCCGAAGAACTAAAAACAGCAACACACAAACCCGAGTACACTCCTGAAACCGCTGAGAAGGCAATCGATGTACTGGGAACTACATTCAAGAAAAGCTTCCAATTCAACGATCCGTTCAGCATTGCAGACGATCCCGTCCACGGACCCGGAATACGATCGGCAGCAGAGAAAATAAAACATACCCTCTGGTACCACCAGCTGCTCCGATACCGAAAGGGCTAATTGCATACAGCGTCCCTGGACGCTACGGAGCCTGCAATTCTGCGCATGGGAGATCACATGCTCCGGATGCCGCGCCCTACATACTCCTGCATTAAACTCAATTCATGGAATTTCTCGCGCCGGTCTGCCCCGCACGTGCGGGAGCAACCGCTCTGTAGAAAATGGAATGAATGTTTGAACCTTGCGCCTCTGGGCGCTACCTCGAATCTATACCTTACCTCCTCGCGCGGGCCTGCCCCGCCAGGGGCAGCCGCTCTGTAGAAAATGGAATGAATTTTTGAACCATGCGCCTCTGGGCGCTACCCCGAATCATCTTCGCTTTTCATCGACATGCGCTGAGAGTTCGAGTAATTTCTCGCCCATGAGGCAGCGGGTTTTTTCCTTTAATTCCGGGAGGTCTTTTAGAGTTAGGCCGTTGACGTAGATGGGATGAAGGAAGACGGCGCGGTTGCGGCCGGGCCAGAGTTTCCACCAGCCGCTGAAGTGCCAGCGATGGACGGTATCGGGGAAGATCAGGGGCAAGATGGGTACCTGGGCATTGATTGCAAGGCGGAAGGCGCCGTCGAAGAACTCTTTCATAGGTTCTTCCGTTTCGTTGAAAGTGCCTTCGGGGAATACAGCGATGTGGCATTCATTTCTGAGCTGGCGCCACATCAGGCGCATGCTCTTTGCGCGGCTTTCGGGGCTGCTGCGGTCGACGAGGATGGCGAGTTGCTTGTAGATAAAACCGAAGAGGGGGACTTTGACCATATCTTTTTTGGCGAGGGTGCGGAAGTATTCGGGAATGGCTGCGTAAATATTTACTGTGTCGAGATAGGAGATGTGGTTGGCGACGATGATGAATTTTTTGTCCTGGGGGAATGTGCCAGAGACCTGGATGGGCATGCCGATAATCCAGAGCCAGCCGCGGGACCAATACTGGACGATTGCTGTGATGATTCGTCGAGCCTTGGGTGTATCACGAAAGCCGATGACCAGGAACAGTGGGAAAGCCAAAATAATACTGGCAACGAAGGTTGCCAGTACGAAAACAGTGTATGGTATCTGGAATATCTTCCGGATCATGTCTAGACGTCCATACCAGGGAACCAGGGGCGGGCGACAGCTTCCCTGAACGGCCAGGGGATAGAAACCAGGATGACGATTAATGCGATGAGGCTAAACCAGAAGAGTTTTTTGTATTTGGCGGCGTCGGGGATATCTTTTTTGGTATTTGCGTAGCCGACGTGGATGAGGATGAGTGCGATGAGCATACCGAGGAGGTGCTCGACAGCAAAGAACCTGGAGTAGGCGTTGCTCATGACGCCGCCGCCGCTGGTGAGAGCGTTGAACCAGCCTTTTGAGATGTAGAGGTAAAGACCAAGCAGCAGCTGGATGTCTGTGGCGATCATTAGGAAGAGTGCAGTCTTCCTGTGGCCCGGGGTAAATACTTTACCACTGTTCATGCCGCCGAGGCTTCTGGCGATGGTGATGATGAGGAGCACGAGGATGACCCAGCGCATGAAGTTGTGTAGATGGAGCAGACCACTTTCCATAGGAGAAGTTGAATTTTGAGTCTAAGGTAGAAAAGTATTGGCTTAGTTGGAGGTTGTGTTTTGGGTTTTCATGATTTTTGGCGGTTGGCTCCGCCCCCTCCGGGTTCGCACAGGTGTTGGCCATTGGCGAAGGCGAAGGCTAGAGGGACGGGTGGGACAGAGGGACGAGAGGGACCAGCGACGAGTGGGACGAGTGCGACGTGGGACGAGGGACAAGGGACAAGAGGCGAGGGCGAGTGTAGAATTGCGCTCTTGCTGTAGAGCGTGTTTTTTGGTGTTTTCGTTGTTTCGTGTCTTTGCTTAAGTGGGTGAGGTGGGTGTGGGCAAATTTATTTAACTGACCAGGTCTGGTCGAAGAACATTTTGTTGCGGATGATGGCGGAGCGGTAGAGCTGTACGAAGGCCTGGAAGTGAGGGATTATATCCTGTGCGGGTGCGGAATGGCGGAGTGGCAGGAGGTTGTTTTGACATAGACTGTCCTGGCTGAAATTATAGAGTGCCTGCGGCTCAAGCTCATTTGCTGTGAGCAAGTATCCATTCATGTACCATTGGTAGCTGCCGGCATTGGCGTTGATGACAAAGCGAGGCTCTTCGTCGCGGAGGGCGCTATTACCAAACGCAAAGAACTGCTTGTCGTAGCCGAGGTAGTCCAGTACTGTAGGAAGGATGTCTATTTGCTGAACGATTTGTGTGGTACCACCTTTCAGAGCGGGATCGCCGGGGGCGTAGAACACAATGGGTATTGCATAGCGGCCCATGTTCATGGAAGAATAGTATTCATCGTCCGAGATGGGGGAGCAATGATCGGCTGTGATGACAAACAATGTGTTGTTGAACCAGGGCTCCTGAGAGGCCTTCGCAAAAAACTTTTTCAATGCCTGATCTGTATAAGCGATCGTCTGGTGAACAGGGTGCGGGCCCTTGGGTAGTGTGTTTTGGTATTGCTGTGGTACGCGGAAGGGATCGTGAGAAGACAGGGTGAAGACGGAAGCCACAAAGGGTTGCTGCATCTTTCCCAGCTCATCTGCAAAGTACTGGAGGTAAGGTTCGTCCCAGATGCCCCAGTGACCGTCGAAATCTGCAGGATTGGGATATTCATCCCTGCCGTAGTACCTGGTAAACCCTGCGTTGGCTGCATAGAGGTCGAAGCTCATGGTACCGTTGGTGCCGCCGTGGAAGAAGGCGGTTTCGTAGCCTTTCTCTCTAAGGAGGGAAGGCAGTGAGGTGAGTTTGTTGGTGCCGTAAGAAGAGGTGGTGATGGGTTCCTCCATGAGGGCCGGCACTCCTGAGATAATTGCCGGAATGCCTTCTGCAGAGCGGAGCCCATTGGCATATCCGCTGGTGCAGACAAAAGACTGCTGCATCAGGCTGTCGAGGAATGGTGTATAGCTCTGGCGCCCGCCTATGCCTGTGAATTCCTTGGAAAAACCTTCGAGTACGATATATACTACATTTTTGCGCTGGAATGGTTTGCCAGAGTAGTCTTTTACAGGATTGAAATATTCTGAAAGCTCATCATCGGCAAAAAGCTTGAGTTCCTCCATCTGTCCGGAATAGCTGTGCATAATGCTGAAGGGTGTGTTCAGCACAATGGCTGTGAACGCATGGTTTGGAGTGACTTTGAGGGCATTGCCGTTGCCGATAGGAATGTATTGCAAACCACCGCGGACACCAATGACTGTAAATCCTGCCACCAGCAACAATGAAAGTGTCTGCAATGAGAACCTTGGCCAATGCTTTTTCGACGGTACCGTATCGCTCGTCAGGGGTGCTTTTTTGCAGAGCCAGTTATTGGCTTTGTATAGAAAGAAGACGAGTGTGATGAATCCAAGCGGTGCATACCAGAACTCGACCAGGAAATGTGGCAGGTGATTGAGGAAATCGCCCGGTCGGCTGATCATGTACAGCACATCGATTGTGGCGCGTTTGAGGTTGAAGCTGTAATAGGCCCAGTCGGAAATTTCGAAAGCAAAGGCGATGGAGTTGGTAAGCACAAAGAACCACTGGAGGAGTTTGTTCCACGTGGGAATACGCCATACCGGTAGCGGGAGCATTAGCAACAGGATGTAGACTGCGTTAATGCTGAGGATGGCGGAGAGGTCGAAACGGAGTGCTGAGAAGCTGAGGCTCAGGAATTCAGGGATGGTGAGTCCGTTGAAACTGCTGAGGTTGAGCACAGTAAAGATACTCCTGCTCAGGAAGAAGAGGAGCAGGAGTAGTATGATTTGAAGTAATAGACGTTTTACAGGTAAAAGTATAGTTTTCATTCGCTACCAGTTCATTCGCTGCCGGAGACTTCTGATCTGTTCCATGTGGTGGCGTCCGTGCCAGGCATAGAGGTCAGTCATCTCCCAAATCGGCACATACACTTCGTGCTCAGGGTGGTAATAGGTTCTTTCCCAGTCTTCGGGCTCCATATTCCTTAGTATTGCACCCCACCGGCGGTGGAGGGCATGGAGGAGGGTTATGGAGACGTTGACGGGTACTGCGTCGACGTCGGGCAATTCGGCCCAGAGTTTTTCGTCATAGGGTTTGATCACCGGGCTATCTTCTGTCAGGGCCAGTTTGAGCCTGATATAGGCGTTCATATGGCTGTCTGCGACATGATGAATGACCTGGTTGATTGTCCAGCCGCCGGGGCGGTAGGGGGTATCCAGTTGGTTTGCATCCAGGTTTTCGATGCAGAGGTCCATCCAGTTGGGGAGGGCCTCTATGGCGGCGATCCATTCAGTCTGCAGTTCGGGCAGGTACCTGTCTGGAGCCTGGTATCGGCCTACGGGGTAGGCCACCTGTTCATGACTGTCGTCCATTGTGGGCGTGTGGTTGGTTAGATATAAAATTAAGCAAATTTAAAGGTTTAAGGTGGAATGGGGTGTGGGGGAAATGTGAAAATATGGGTTGGGGAGGAGGTGAGTGAGGTTCTGGTGTTTTCGTTGTTTCGTGTTTTTGTTTAGGTGGCTGGTGGCGTTGGCTGGGGCGAAAGCGAAGGCGAAAGCGAAGGCGAGTGGGACAAGGGGGACCGGAGGGACCAGGGACGAGTGCGACGAGAGAGACGAGTGGGACGAGTGCGACGGGGGACAGGTGGGACGAGGGACTGGAGGGACGAGGGACGAGGGACGAGGGACAAGGGACAAGGGACAAGGGACAAGAGGCGAAGGCGCTGGCACTGGCGAGTGTAGAATTGCGCTCTTGCGGTAGAGCGTGTTTTTGGGTGTTTTTGTTGTTTCGTGTTTTTGTTTAGGTGGCTGGTGGCTCCGCCCCCTCCGGGTTCGGACAAGTGTTAGCCATTTGCGGAAACGGCTGGTTCTATTTGGCGTCGAGGATGACAGGGGTACCTTTGCCCATCATGATGATTTTGGCGTTTTCGGAAGCGGCGAGGTCTTTCATGGCTTTGATCTGCTCATACTGGAGCTGCCGCTCCGTCAGGCTTTCATTGATGATGCGCTGGTAGTCCGAGATACCTTTGGCTTCTACCCTTTTACGCTCTGCTTCCTGGGTTTCCTTCTGAAGGACAAATTGCATCTTCTGAGCTTCCTGTTCTGCATTGATTTTTGCTTCAATGGCATTCTTTACAGAAACGGGCAGCGTGATATTCCTGACGAGGAGGTTTTCCAGGAACATGTTCCACTTTTTGAACTCTTCTTCGATGGTTTTGTGGATTCGCGCCTGGAACTCGTCGCGACGAGTGGAGTAAAGCGCTATAGCGTCGTAGTAGACAGCATTGTCACGGATATGGGTGCGGGAGATCGGGCGTACTACTTTGTCGCGATAGTCTAAGCCTATTTCTCTGATCAGCCTTGGAGCGTCAGTAGGGATTACCCTGTAAAGAACAGTAAGATCAATGGTTACTTCCAGTCCATCTGAGGTAAGGACCTTGATGGCGTCGTCAGTCTGAGCGTTGCCTTCGTCGTGGACGCCGCTCATAGTATAGTTTTGGGTGCGGGTATCAACTTCTATGATATCGACGAGAGGATTGACAAAATGCAAGCCGCTATGTAGCACGTCTGGTTGCACTTTTCCAAATAATTTCTTCACTCCTACGTGACCTGCTTCGATTTGAACGACGCAGGAAGTTGCGATACCAACCAACAATAAAATTCCTGCAAGTGCCTGAAGGGGTTTGGCTACTGTTTTTCCGCGATAATCCATTTTCGGAAGGGCGAGGGCGACAATAAATAACAGTACTGCAATAACGATAAATCCCATATTGGCAGCAAGTTACGAAAACTACAGGGGATGAGAACGAAGGCGATGGCGGTTGGCTGTTAGCCATTGGCGAAGGCGAAGGCTAGTGTAGCATTGGGCTCTTGCGG
The DNA here is from genome assembly GCA_023426425.1 of Bacteroidota bacterium. GTDB lineage: Bacteria > Bacteroidota > Bacteroidia > Chitinophagales > Chitinophagaceae > JAFIGV01. Next base: position 6,394 of record JAFAAT010000042.1, read on the forward strand.
TAGAGCATTGTGTTTGGGCGTTTTCGTGTTTTCGTTTTTTTTTGTTTAGTGGGCTGTTGGCCATTGGCTGTTAGCTGTTAGCCATTAGCTAAGGCGAAGGCTGTGGGACGAGAGGGACAAGGGACAGGAGGGACTTGATGGTGAATTGTTTAGGGAAGGGCACAAAATGAAACAGGCTGTCCCATTGAGACAGCCATTGTTTCAGTTGTGAGGCTAATGAAAGAAAGAGTTATTAGCTGCAACCAGTGGTTGTGCCGCAGTTGGGGCACATATAGCAGGTACCATTTCTTAGTGTGATATTTCCACAGTTGCGGCAGGCTGGCGCGTCAGCGCTGGTGCCCATCATCTTTTTCACATCGGCAGTATTTGGTATAGCCGCAGACACCGGTTTTGGTGCGAGTGGTGCTTTCTGCTTCTGTACAGGTGCAGTCACTCTTACCTGAGACAGCTCATGCTGTGCCGGGTTCTCATCACGATTCACTCTCTCCGGATCTGGCACATGTACGAGGTCTGTACGATCGAGGTATTCATATGCAAGCAGGCGGAACACGAAGTCGAGTACAGAAGTAGCTGACTTAATATTAGGGTGCTCAACTACACCAGAAGGTTCAAAGCGCGTGAATGTAAACTTGTCTACAAACTCTTCGAGTGGCACACCATACTGAAGACCTACAGAGACAGCAATTGCGAAGCTATTCATCAGGCTGCGCATGGTTGCACCTTCCTTGGCCATATCCAGGAAGATTTCACCCGGAGTACCATCATCATATTCACCGGTCCGGACGAAGAGTGCCTGTCCGCCAACCTTTGCTTTGAACGTGTATCCGCGGCGGCGGGCGGGCAATTGCTTACGTTCTACGATGCGGCTCAGTTCGCGCTTAAGTTGTGTATCGGGGCTTGCCTGTACACGCTTGTTCACTTCATCCAGCAGTTCGGTGATAGTGAGCTGGCTCATATCGACGATCTGGTTGGTATTGATGTTGACAGCTTCTTCTTTAGGCTTGTCTTCGCCCTGTACGGACTTTTTCTTTTTGTCGCTCTTGTTGCTCAGAGGCTGACTTAACTTGGAACCGTCGCGGTATAAAGCGCAGGCTTTGATACCAAGCTGCCAGCTCAGGTAGTAGCAATCCTTAATTTCATCTACTGTAGCCTCGTGAGGGAGGTTGATGGTTTTTGAAATAGCACCGCTGATGAATGGCTGAGTAGCACCCATCATGCGGATGTGGCCATGTGGATGGATGAAGCGTTGACCCTTCTTACCACATTTGTTGGCGCAATCGAATACAGGCAGGTGTTCTGACTTCAGGTAAGGTGCACCTTCTACAGTCATGGTACCGCAGACATAATCATTGGCGGCTTCGATCTCCTCTTCGCTGAAGCCGAGCTCTTCCAGCAAGTTGAAGTCCGGAGCGAAGTATTGTTCAGCAGTAAAACCAAGACGTTGCAGGCATTCTTCTCCGAGGTTGTAAACGTTGAAGACGAAGCCGATTTCAAATGCGCTTTCTACTGCAGTGTCGAGCTTTTTGAGCTCTTCAGCAATGAAGCCTTTTTCGCTCAGGCTCTGGTGGTTGATGAAAGGGGCACCGGCAAAGGTTCCGTGTCCTTTGGCGTGCTTTACGATTGCATCTATTTCCTCTGGTTTATAGCAAAGGTTCTTGAGTGCTGCGGGAATAGATTGGTTGATGATCTTGAAATAACCGCCGCCGGAAAGTTTTTTAAACTTTACGAGAGCGAAGTCCGGCTCAATGCCCGTTGTGTCGCAATCCATCACCAGGCCTATGGTTCCGGTAGGAGCGATTACTGTGGCCTGGGCATTACGGTACCCGTATTTCTCACCCATTTGGACTGCATCGTCCCAGGCTTTTGTAGCGGCTTTCAACAGGTAGTCAGGGCAATACTTTGCATTGATACCGACTGGTTTGATTTCGAGATCTTCATAGGCTTCAGAAGCATCGTAGGCGGCTGCGCGGTGGTTGCGCATAACACGAAGCATATGGTGCTTGTTTTCCTCGTAGCGAGGGAAAGCACCCAGTGCCTGTGCCATTTCCGCAGAGGTTTTGTAGGCAACACCATTCATGATTGCTGTAATAGCACCAGCGATGGCGCGGGCTTCTTCACTGTCGTATGGGATACCGCTTACCATAAGCATGGAGCCGAGGTTAGCGTATCCGAGGCCGAGTGTGCGGTAATCGTAGCTGAGCTGAGCCACTTCAGGAGAAGGAAACTGAGCCATGAGGACAGACACTTCGAGCACTACAGTCCAGAGACGCGTCATGTATTCGAAACCGGCGACATCGAAACTATTGTCTTCTTCGTTGAAGAAGCGACGGAGGTTTAATGAAGCCAGGTTACATGCGGTGTTGTCCAGGAACATATATTCCGAACAAGGATTGGAGGCGCGGATTCTGCCACCTTCGGGGCAGGTATGCCATTCATTGATCGTGGTGTCGTATTGGGTACCTGGATCAGCACAACGCCATGCAGAGTAAGCGATCTTTTCCCAAATCTCTTTGGCGGGCATAGTCTTCATCACTTTGCCATCGCTGCGGGCGGTCATTTCCCAGTTCTCGTTGTTCGTAAGCCTGCGGAAGAATTCGTTGGGGATGCGGATGGAGTTGTTGGAGTTCTGACCAGAAACTGTTTTATAAGCTTCACCTTCGTAATCGGAGGCGTAGCCTGCTGCAATCAGCGCTGCTACTTTCTTTTCTTCTTCTACTTTCCAGTCGATGAAATCAATGACTTCGGGATGGTCGAGGTCGAGGCATACCATTTTGGCTGCGCGACGGGTGGTGCCGCCGCTTTTGATGGCACCTGCTGCGCGGTCTCCAATTTTAAGGAAGCTCATAAGGCCGCTGGAGGTACCGCCTCCGCTGAGTTTTTCACCTTCTGCGCGGATGTTGGAATAGTTAGTGCCTACGCCTGAGCCATATTTGAAGATACGGGCTTCGCGCACCCAGAGATCCATGATGCCACCTTCGTTGACTAGGTCATCTTCTACGCTGAGGATGAAACAAGCGTGTGGCTGAGGACGTTCATAGGCATTCTTTGAGCGCTCCAGCTTACCTGAGACCGGATCCACATAGTAGTGGCCTTGTGCCTTACCGTCGATGCCGTAGCTGCTAAACAGGCCTGTATTAAACCATTGTGGTGAGTTAGGCGCGCAGCTTTGCATGAGTATGCTGTAGATAAGCTCATCATAAAACACCTGAGCATCCTGAGCAGAAGCAAAATAGCCGTATTGCTCGCCCCAGGAACGCCAGCAATGTGCGAGACGGTGGGCTACCTGTTTGATGGAAGTTTCCCTGCCGAGGGTGCCATCCGGCTGGGGAACGCCGGCTTTGCGAAAGTATTTCTGTGCGAGAATGTCCGTGGCGATTTGCGACCAGTGGTTAGGCACTTCGACATTGGTCATTTCAAAGACCTTTTCTCCATTCGGATTGCGGATTACGGAGGTGCGGTAATCATATTCGAACATGTCGAAGGGATTTACGCCATCGCGTGTATAGTGACGCTGAAAGGAAAGGCCGGTGCCTTTGGACTTTGTTTTCGCACTCATGGATTATGATTTTGGAGTTATTTATTGTTATACAGAGACGGATACGAAAATATCAAAAGAGCCGCTGGTGTGGTGGTTTATTTATCCCAATGGCTGTGGATAAATCGTGTTTTGGCTGGGATGCAAGGAGAGATCGCATGTATAGAGGTTTTTGTTATCAACCGGGGTGGCAGGGGGTTGTTTTTTTGGTGGGGATTGTTATTTTATGGGAGGGGAGTTTTTTGGTGTTTTCGTTGTTTCGTGGTTTTGTTTAGGCTGTTGGCTCCGCCCCATCCGGGTTCGGACAAGTGTTGGCTATTAGCCACTGGCGAAGGCGAGGGCGAAGGCTGGTGGGACGGATGGACGGAAATGTAAAAGAGGCTGCCTTTATGGGACAGCCTCTTAGTATTTTTTCCGGATCGTATGGTTACTGTATAACTACTTTACGAACGAGACGTTCATTATCAGCTTTCAGTTCTACGAAATAGACACCACGTGGTACTTCTGTGAGGTTGAGCTGTGTAGTGAATTCAGTTCCGGTGTTTTTGAACTGTTCTTCCAGTACTTTCTGTCCGGTGATGCTGGTCACGGAAATAACTGCATCTGATACTGGCTTGAAGGAAGTAAATACGATATTGAATCTTCCATCTGTCGGATTTGGATAGAGCGACATACCTGTGATGTTACCCAGATGCGGTACATCCATAGGTCCGAGCAGCATGATCACGTAATCTTCTGTTTCACCAGAGGTGTAGGTACCACATGCAAGATCAGAAGGAATGTTCGGACCCGTATCATTATTAATGATCAGACGCATACCTGTTTTCACGCCGGTTATTGCATTGTGCGGAATTGTAATGCTGCCAGTTAACGTAAAGTTTGACTGACTGGTAGTTCCGCTGTAAATCCGCTCAGCTGCGCTGTATTGGTAGTCGTTATTGAAGTCCATGAACAGCGTCACCTTAGCGTCTCCATGGAAGCCGTTGGGCTGAGTATGGAGGATTGTATAGAAATAGGTGCTATCGGTCTTTAACTCCGTCACCGGCAGGCCTGTGTTATCAGTACGTCTGCGGAAGGCAGCAGGATTGTGCAGGTGTGGACCAGGGTTCAACGTGTCTACATAGAGTTTTCCATGCAGTACGAAGGAGCCAACATCGCTGGTGTCATTGATTCCACCATCGGACTGGCTAAAGCAGTAGCAGGCCCATGGATCATTGATGGCAACACTAACAACGTTTGAGTAGGTTGTATCGAAGAAGATGTTACTTCTCGTACAGATCATACGCATGCGGAAGTAAACCGGGCCGGTAATGATATGTTCAATGGTATCCTTATTCTGTGATCCCAGCACCTGCGCCCAGCTATTACCGTCTGGTGAGTATTCCCAGTTCCAGGTGAGGCCTGAGCGGTACTTTTCATGAGTCGTATCGAATGCCATCACAGTATAGCCAACACAGCTTAGTGAATCGCTCACCACTGCTGTACCAGGATTAGTAGGTCCGTCGCAAGGTGGGTATTTAATCTCGACGAGATAATCTTCGGTTTCACCAGGGTTGGTCAGTATGCCACAAGGAACGAGGTTTGAATTGAATCCTTGTTCCAGGACGATGCGTAGTCCGGTGATACCCAGTTTGGTGGTATTAGGAATTGTGATAGTATCCAGGACTTGCTGAGGTGGAGTAGTCGTCGCGTCTGTATATTCCAGGAGCATACGTTCGAACACCTCGAAGATCCCGTTTTGGTTCGTATCAAGCCAGACCCCGACTGTTGCTGCTGCAAAGTTGCCGCTATTGATTTGTCTTACCAGCAGGCGGTATGAGCTGTCGTGATACATTACAATTGGATTCTGCGGATTGCGGAAGTCGCTGTAAGTATTATTTGATGCAGGGTTGCTGTTTTGTGGTGTCGCGGTACCGTTGCTGTAGTGGGTGGAGAGGCCGGGGAAATTCTGAACAGTGAAGTTGCCAATGTCAGCACCAGTAGTCACCGGCGCACCCGAACCGCAGTAGCATACCCAGAAGTTTGCAACAGGTATTAGCTGCACCGGAGTTGTATCAGCCTGTCCTGAGTTGGTACAGGTTACTATTACGCGGTAGTAGGTATTAGCGAGGATGTTGGTGCTATAGTAAGGAGTAGTTGCACCGGTAATGTTGGTCCAGCCACTGACACCATTTGGCGAAGACTGCCATTGGTAGGTAAGTCCGGCTGCTATGGTGGTACCCTGTAGCTCAATAGAGAAATTCACGCCTGGACATGGAGCCGCTGAGCTGATAGTGCCGGCCACGGGAGATCCTGCACAAGGGGGGATTACACGGACAGAGTCGAGGCCGATGTCGCTGCCGCTGGCAGAAAACTCACCTACACCCTGGAAGCGAATAACTGTGTTGGGAGCATCTGAAGGTACCATTACTGAGTAGGAGTTCCAGCCTCCCGTAGCACCATAGGTGGCTGCTTTGGTGAAACTTCCTCCTCCGTTGTCAGACCACAACACACGTAGAGAGTCGCCACCATTAGCATTAATCAAATGGAAGTTGACTTCTTTAGGTCCAATATGAGTACTAGCGTCAATCAACAGATCCAGGCTACCTACCATCCCATTAAAAGTACCAGTCGAGTGAAAACGTGCTGCCTTATTACCGTGGATGGCTTCTTGCTGAGCCGGATACCACGGTCCAGAAGTAGTATTGTACTGCCAAATTGGAGGAATGCCACCACCCTCATCGTTTCTTCTCCAGGAGTTGCTACCTGTAGAAGGAGTGTTAACCCAGTAAATATTATTGTTTGCATCTACTGGAACATCTTTCACTGAGCAGTTTGTGGTCCAGGTTTCAAAGCTTTCCATGAATGGTATCGATGCGTACATCGGAGATTTCACGTTGAATACAATAGTGTTTGTATAAACCGGAGTACCCGTTGTGCCGCATTGTACTTTAAGTCGATAGTGCACCGTGTCATATAGCGGTGGTGTCACATAGTCCAAGTTATTAGATCCGTTCCCTACATTGGCCGGAATTGCTGTGAAACTGGTACCGTCGGAGGACTGTTCCCAAGTGTAAATTAGATTACCTGCAAGAGTAGTTCCTTGTGGTGATAGAGTAAAAACAGATCCTGCACAGGGGGCGGACGGAGAAGTAATGCTGATATTTCCAGCAACCGGAGTGCCTGTACAGGGAGCTGCAATATATAGGCTATCAATACCAATGTCAGTCCCATCGGTTCCATACCTAGCGGCAGAGAATCTTAATATAACGGGATTAGCATTCGTGTTGAGAGGTACAGATCTTCGTCTCCATTTGGGATCACCGACTGCGGTTGAACCAGCAGAATCCCAGGCTCCTAACCGGGTCCAAGAAATACCACTATCAATTGACATTAAAAGGAACAATGAGTCGCCCGGTATTGCCATATTGATATGTCGGAAGTAGACTTGTTTGTTACCGGGAACCGAAGCTGCGTTGACAAAAAGATCTAAGTTACCAGGAAGGAAAAGGGACGCCATCGAACTATGGAATCTAGCACTCTTAGTGCCTTCCCAGGATGCGGGACTGTAAAGTCCGTTACTTGCACTATTCCAACTGCCGGTGGGACCCTCGTCATGTCTTCTCCAAGAGTTATTTCCGCTCAGCGGATTGTTAACCCATCCGAGCCCAGGTATATCGTTTGAATTTGGAGCAGTAGCACATCCGGTCGTCCAGTTCTCAAACCCTTGAAAGTACGGAATTGTCGCGTACGGCGGGGGCGTGACCGTGACAGTTATTGGAGCGCTAACTGCAAATGCACCACCATTCAAACAAGTGTCTACTACACGGTATTCAGCAGTATAGATTGCCTGAAAACTGAACCCAGGACTATTTGCGCCAGGAATGCTTACCCAGCCGGTACCACCGACGTTTCTTTGCCATTGATACGCATGCCCGATGCTCGTCGGGTTTGTATTTGCATTTAAATGTACAATAGAGCCAAAACACGGGTTCTGGTTTGTTGCAGGCTGCACAGATACAACAGGCGTACCGGCACAGGCAGGCAGGTGAAATACCTGAATTTCCCTGAACGTAGGATTCAACTGAGGTCCAAAGATTGCATTGATCATCAGGGTATCCGTGTTATACGTCTGGGCAAAGATTACAGAATCTACTTCGTTATTCACCCAGTTGTTATAATTGTAGATAGTCTGGTAAGAATTAGATGTGCTGTTCCAGATCTGTATCTCACTGGTAGTCATCGGACGGAGATCCTTATAGAATACAATCTTATTAAAGTCAAAAGGTATTGGACCTGGAGGTGTGGGTACTGGAGACACCTTAAATAGCTTAATCCAGCCACCTGAAGCAACAAACCCAAAATCCTGGCAAGCGGCGTCATTATAGGGGCAGATTACATCGTTCAGGTACGTATCCGGACCGTAAGGACCTGTTCCACTAACTCCCGAACCACCACCCTGAAGACCACCTCCACCGTTGGCAAGTGATAAAATATTCTGAGACGACGCCGAGAGGGAAGTGCCAACAACTATGGCAAATACTCCAAGAAGTCGCAGCGCAAGCTTTCTATAGGTAGAATTTCTGTTCATATTCTTCTATTATATTGATCAGATAACGTTATTACGATACCCGAAAAACGAATCAATTCGTTTTTCGAGCCTTTAAGTTAAAAACTTTATTTCTTTTCAGCCCTAAAAATTGCTTTTTAGCGCAAAATCAACTTCTTCACCTGTTTTTCAGCACCCAACTTCAGCTCCACAAAATAGACTCCACGCGGCATTGTACCAAGATCCATTTCAGCTTCAGTTTCTGATCCTGAGTTAGGAAGCTTCTTTTGGTACACCTGCTGGCCAGTGATTGTATAGACGCCTAAAACGATCTCCTTGTTAGCCCGTAGGCCAGAAACTTTCACCTTCACCAGGCCTGTAGCCGGATTTGGATACATATCAAAGCTGAATCCACTGTTGGCATGACCAATTCCCATGCTACCTTTCGGCATGATCTTCACCGCAAAATCTTCAGTTTCACCGGAAGTATAAGGACCGCAGGCTTCGTCTGAAGGTACATTTGGTCCTGTATCATTGTTGATGATCAGACGCATACCTGTTGGTATGCCCATAACTGCCGTATTCGGAATATCAAGATTACTGTTGATAAAGACATTGGTTGCATCAGTGAATCCTGTCCATACCCGCTCAGAAGGCACATCGTAAACAAAGTTGTTATTATAGTCGATAAATAGCGTCACCTTGGCATCCTGGTGGTTGTTGTCCTTTATTATATGGTACAAGGCAACGGGATAGCTACTGTCGGCATACAATGTCATCACTGGTGCAGGATGGCCTGTGTAGGGCTTTACTGCCACTGGGTTGTTCAGATGTGGTCCACCCGAGTTGAAAATATAGCTTCCTATACTAAATGCACCTATATCGGATAAGTCGCTGGAGCCACCATTGGCGAAGCTTTCGCAATAACATTCATAAGGTGCTTTGATTGTTAGCGTTACGGGAAGCGTGTAGCTCGGGAGACCTGTAGCGGCGCAGTTCATTTTTAACCTGTACCAGGTGTTCTGTGTACCTGAAGTCAGGTTTATTACATCCATACTGTCGGTGCCGGCAATTTCTGACCAGTTGACTCCGTCTGTGGATTCTTCCCAGATCCAGGTGAGGCCGGAACGGAATTTCTCATGAGTCGTGTCTGTCAGCGTGAATGGGAAGCCAGGACAAAGCAAGGTATCAGAGATGCGTGCCACACCAGGATTGGTAGAACCATCACAGGGTGGGTAATTGATATAAGCCAGATAATCCTCTGTTTCGCCATTCGTGTAGCTCAGGCAAGGATCCGGGAAGGCAGAGGCTCCCTGTACCATAACCACCCTCAGACCTGTGTAACCCACAGGTGCATTTGCAGGGATATGGAAGCTGTCTACTGCCATTTGGTTCAGAGAGTTGGTCACCTTTTGGAAAATCTTTTCATTTATAGGATCGAAAACACCATTGGTGTCAAGATCCAGGTAAATAGCTACGACTGAAGGGACATACCCTGCAGAATTGATTTGGGTCACATCAAAACGGTAGACGCTGTCTTTGTAGAAATCAACAGCCGGTAGCAAAGTGTTGTCGGTATAGATCTTGTTCGCGTCAGGATTGTTGGTCAGCGGCGAGGCAGTTCCGTAGCTTGCCACGATTGCACCTCCCGGAATTTTCTTAACAGTGAAGTTGCCGATATCAGAACCAGCTCCGCTTTGAGCTGTAGAATTGCAGTAACAGAAATAAAAGCTGCCGAGGGTAATGTACATACCAGCTGTGGTATCAGACAAGGAGGAATTCGTGCAATTCACGATCAGGCGATACCAGGTAGGTGTGGTGATGCTGGTAGTGTACTGAGAGTTTGTAGCACCAGGGATGTCGGTCCAGTTGATGCCATCAGGAGATTCCTGCCATTGGTTAGTGATGCCTCCTGCGATGGTGGTTCCGGTGGTAGTCAGTGTGAAGTCCTGACCAGAACAGGCAACCAGAGAATCTACTGTGCCAGCATCAGGAGCTCCGGCACAGGGCATGAGCACTTTGACATTGTCGATACCCAGATCGTCTGAAAAATCCGATACGGCACGGAACCGGATGACAGTCTGGGCTGAGTTGCTTACGATCGGTACGCTTCTGAATGTCCAGCCGGTAGCGGTTGTCCAGCTTTGCAACTGGTTGAATATAGCACCACCATCTGTTGAAAGCCAGATCTGGATTTCATCGGCTCCGGTGGGATTTATCTGGTGGAACTGTAACTCTTTTGTTCCTGGTACGCTGCAGTCTACGAAGAGATCGAGGTCGCCCCAGCTACCCCAGTTAGCCATCCAGCTATGGAAGCGGGCAGAATGTCCACCTGTGAAGGAAGGCGGAGTATAGGCCCCGTCGTTGGGCAGGAACCAATTGGCTGAGGCACCTTCATCGTCCCTTCTCCAGGAGAGGTCACCGGTCGCAGGCGTATTTAACCAATTGTTTGAAGGAACGTCGGATACGTCGCATGCGTTTGTCCAGGCCTCAAAATCCTGGACATAAGGCAGTGTGGCATATACAGGAGGAGCGATGTTGAGTATTACCGGATCTGTTGTATCAGAAAGCCCACTGCCAGCGCAGGTTACCACCAGCCTGTATTGTGTGGTGTCATAAACCAGTGCCGTGGTATAGTTAATACTGTTGCTACCTACGTTGTTCCAGGTGCTGCCATTATCTATACTTTGCTGCCACTGGTAGGTTATGCCTCCGCCCATAGTGGCGCCAATGACCTGTAAATTGTAGGAGTAGCCAGGACAGTTGTTGATAGGGCCGGCGGGGCTAAGGTTTCCTGCGACAGGAGTGCCGGAACATGGTGCTGCTATATACACACTGTCGAGACCTATATCGGTCCAGTCGAAGTTGTACACTTTGGCCTGGAAGCGCAGAATGGTTTGGGCTGAATTGGTTGACAGAGGTACATAATGTTTTTTCCAGAAAAATGCAGAGTCGAAGCTACCGATCTGGCTGAAGCTGGAACCTCCATTAGTTGAAAGCCAAAGCGTGAGGCTGTCGCCCTGGGTGAAGGAATTATCATTGATATGGTAGAAATAAAGTCCCTTGTCTCCCGATTGCTGACTGGCATCGAGGTAAAGGTCAAGGGTTCCGATTGCACCACCCGTGTTTGCAGAGGGGAAACGGGCGCTATGGGCGCCGCTCACAGAAGCGGGGAAATAGGCACCGAAGGAGCTTGTCCAGTTGGCTGTGTTTCCCTGATCTTCCCTGCGCCAGGAGCTGTCTCCGGTAGAAGGGCTGTTGGTCCAGTTGGTTCCGGCACCTGCAGGAATATCAGAGTTATCACAGTAGTTGGTCCAGCTCTCAAAATCCTGGAAATATGGCAGCGGTGCATAGGTAGGTGGAGCGGCATTGACTGCCACCGAAGCGCTGGTGTCGGTAAGCGAGCTGTTGGCACAGGTGATATACACACGGTAAAGCGCGTTACCGGTTACGGTGAAGGTGTAGAAAGGATCGTTGGTACCTACATTAGACCAGCTGACGCCGCCGTTGACGGACTGTTGCCATTGAAAGGTGTAGCCGCTGGCGATGGGGATGGAGACGGTAAGCGTCTGGGTTGCACCAGCGCAGGAAGAAATGGGTCCTGCAGGATTGATGCTGGTGATTGCCGGTGTTCCTGCGCAGGGTGGTGCAGGGAGTATATTGGCCATGTAGTCGTGCGTTTCACCAAAGTTGAAAAGCAGACAGGGGTCGAAATTATTTGGCTGATTGTAGATGAGGCGCACCCGCATTCGTTTGAGTCCGGTAGGAGCGTTGATGGGTATGGCCACACTGATATTGGCAGGTGAACCAGATCCGAAAGGTCCTGTGATTGCAGTAACTGCTTCGGAGGGGGAAAAGACTGTATTGCTATCGAAGTCTATCCAAACCTGGACATATTCGTTGCTGGAGAAATTGGTGGAGACGGTGCCTGTGTATGTGCCGCCCTGCATCAGGTCGATGGCTGGGAAAACGCTGGTGCGGTCTTCATAGCCATTGTTTGGGCCGCAACCGGTGTTAAGGTCGCTGATGGTGGAAGTGCCCTGTCCTGTAAGGGTGAAGCTATTGATATCGTCGGTTGAACCGCAGCCGAAATCATATGTTGGGATGCAATATTGGGCGCTGGATTCTGTGACAGTTCCTGCAAGGGCCAGAGTGGTAAGAGCCGGCAGGAGGTAGTGTTTCAGGGACAGTTTTTCAATGAACTTTGTAAAGCTATAGTCCATAAATGGGTAATTGTTGAATCGATAAATCTAAAAGTTCTTAAGACATCTAAAGTATTAATTTTAAATGACAGTAAAAAAAGGGTTTTCGTTGGGTTAGGGGTGGTTTTGGGGGTAGGTTGAATAGGCATGGGTTTGAGAGGAGTGCACCTACGGCGCACGAGTCGGGAGATAAATCAATGTGCTACAGAGCGGTTGCCCCGCACGTGCGGGGCA
>JAFAAT010000061.1 GCA_023426425.1 Bacteroidota bacterium
GTTGAGCTACGGAGCCATTCCATAAATGGAACGCAAAGATAGGCAAGTCGGTGTATTCTGCAAACTCTCTCTGGAAATTATTTAGCATTAATACATCAGCTTATTTTTGCCCCAATGCATATCGAGATCTGGTCTATTGGTAAAGAGAATGAATCTTTTATCGACGAAGGCATCAACTACTATTTCAAAAAAACAAAACCCTGGAACAGCATTGAGCTGGTGATCCTGCAGCCACCTAAGAAAGCGGCGACTACTGACATCAATCGTACCAAACAAGTGGAGGAAGAACTGATTCTAAGAAAGCTTACACCACAGCACTACCTCATCCTGCTGGATGAAAGAGGCAAACAGCTGACTTCACCGCAGTGGGCAGATCAGTTCCAGCAACTGATGAATATGGGCACACGCACGGTGGTACTTCTGATAGGTGGAGCCTTCGGTGTTTCAGATGCTGTGCGCAGGCAGGCAAAGCAAACCTGGTCGCTATCACCATTGGTATTCCCCCATCAGCTCGTGAGGCTCATCCTCGCTGAGCAGGTCTACCGCAGCTTTAGCATCCTCAATAACTCACCGTATCATCATTCCTAAACCCTTATATTCGTCCACCAAACACCTTACTGCTTCATGAGCTTTACGCTGATCATAATCGTATTTACCGCACTGAGTTCCCTGTCTGCATTTAACAACCAAAGGATCAGCGACCAAATGATTCTCTGGCCGCGCCGTATGAAGGACAATGGTGAGTACTACCGGTTGCTGACCTCAGGATTTATTCACGCTGACTGGATGCACCTGATCTTCAACATGCTTGCACTTTACTTTTTCGGAAGGTTTGTAGAAAGCGCATTTGAGTATGTAGGCATTCCTGCGGGTTATTTCATGATCCTGTACTTCGTGGGTATCGTAGTCGCATCGCTTCCTTCGCTTATTAAGCATAAAGACAACCCTTCCTATCGTTCCCTGGGCGCGTCGGGAGGAGTATCTGCAGTATTGTTTTCGTTCGTGTATTTCGCGCCCTGGGAGACCATCCTGATCTGGTTTATTCCCGTACCGGGGATAGTGGCTGCTGTAGGGTATGTGATCTACTCAGCCTATATGGCAAAGAAAGGTGGCGGCTATGTAAATCATGATGCGCATTTATGGGGAGCAATCTTTGGATTCCTGTTCACCCTTGCATTTGCTCCTGATCATGGTGCAAACTTCCTGAGGCAATTAATGAACCCCTATTTCCATTTCTAAAGCTGGACTGAAAACTCTCTACCTGTCTGCTTGCAAAATAAATCTCAGCCTTTAAACTCCACTTTGATTGCTTTGCGGGTATGAGCGGTCACTTTGAAGCGCTCATCAAGGCGTAAACCTGCAACCCAAACAACTCGCTTGTTGCTTTCAAGCACCCATACCCGGTCCTTTTCGTGCAGTGGCAGTTTTTGATCGATAAAAAACCTGCTCAGCTTTTTCTTCTTCATACCCATACCCAGGGGGTAGAAATAGTCGCCGGTGCGCCATTTGCGCAGCACCAGTGGAAAACTGAGTTTGTCTGCATCCATCAATGCAACGTCGGGATTCTCAGTAATTTTCAGATTAGCCGTCTTGGAGAATTTAAACTTGCCTGAACCGGTGTCAACCGTCACCGGTACTTTCTCCACAAGCACCAGATCAGTCTCTGTGGTTTTGCCGGAAGTGATGATCAGAAACTCACGGTGGCGAAGTACGCGCCAGGATTCAGAGTCGACATAGCGTCCCGACTCAGCACTCAGCAAATTGATTAACTGGGGAATCTGAAAGCTGCTGTATCCGTAGTTCTTGAAAAGTTCGTAGAAAAGGGTTTCCAGCGCTTCCTGTTTGAGAAGTTTCCGGACAGGAAGATAAATATCATGGCCTCTCTGTTCGACTAGCTTATGCAGTTGATGATTCACTGCCTTCCGGTAAAGAAGTTCTACCTGCTGAAACCTGCTGATATTCTCATTAAGCCTGTTCACCACACCCGGGAAATGCTGCTCAACTACAGGAAGTATATTCAGTCTCACTGCGTTCCTAAGGTATTTGTCGGAGCTGTTGGACACATCCTCTCTGTAGCCAATCTGTTGTTCAGTGGCATATGCGCCCACTTCTTCCCTGCTGGCAAAGAGGAGCGGTCGAATTATTTCATTTTGAAGTTTGGGGATGCCATGTAGTCCGCTGATTCCTGTGCCTCTGAACAGGTTGATCAATAGAGTTTCTGCATTGTCGTTTGCCTGGTGTGCAGTGGCGATGTACCTGTATCCATTTGCCTGCGCGATTTGGCGCAGCCAGTCGTAGCGAAGGTCGCGGGCTGTTTCCTGGATGCTCTTTTTCCACTCTGCAGCGATCGTGGCAGTGTCAAACTGAGTGATAAAGAAAGGAAGTTGATGCGTTTCCGCCCATTCCTTCACATGCAGTTCATCCTGGTCTGCATCGGCACCACGCAGAAGGAAATTGCAGTGCGCTATTGCAATTCTTAGTCCCATACTGTGGCAAAGATGTGCAAGCACCATAGAGTCCACGCCGCCGCTTACGGCCAGCAGGATGCCTTCATTGGCAGCAAAGGGAAAGTCTCTAAGAAACTGGTCGTGGAATTTTGCGTACAGGTCCATATTAGTAGACAAGGTCTTCATAGGCACCCTGCAGTTCATTGTAACTGTGCTGGTCACCGGCAGTCTTTGCGGCCTTCATACCACGTTCATAAATGGCCACAGCTGCGTCTGACTCCCCTACCCTTTCCAGAAGTTTACCCAGGTGGTAGTAGGTTGCCACATAGCTCTCGTCGTGGTTTAGGTTTTTTTCA
Source organism: Bacteroidota bacterium (assembly GCA_023426425.1). GTDB lineage: Bacteria > Bacteroidota > Bacteroidia > Chitinophagales > Chitinophagaceae > JAFIGV01. Next base: position 2,804 of record JAFAAT010000061.1, read on the forward strand.
AACAGGCTGCGGGCTTCAGTATCATCTCCCAGCTTGATATATTCCAGAGCCAGCGCATGGTTCAGGAAACAATCGTTTGGTGACTGCTGCAGGAATGCTTTAAGTTTCTCAATTCGTTCAGACATATACCGGGTAAAATTAAATCACCTGAGGGGAATACGACTGTCCGTTTTTCGTCTTAGCTATTAACAATCTGCTTATTCCAAAAACTCCTGCTATTTTTGAGCCATTCATGGAAGCTACCAAACTCACCACGCCTGTGGTCATTATTGGTGCCGGACCAGCAGGTTGCGGCACATCTATCTACCTGACTAAGGCTGGTATTCCTCATATCATCCTGGAGAAGGAGTCTTTTCCCAGGGATAAAGTCTGCGGGGACGCATGCAGCGGCAAAACTGCGCATGTATTACGCAAAGCAAACCCTGAATGGCTGCATGAGATCTTCAGACAGGAGGATAAGTTTACTCCCAGCCATGGTATTGTATTCGTAGCACCAAATGGCAAGGCTCTTGACGTGCCTTTCGGCAACAATCTCAGACCTGGGGAAACTGCGCCCGGCTGGACCACTCCCAGGTTGGTGTTCGATAATTTCCTGTTTAGCAAACTAGACCCTGCGCTGGCTACTGTGTACCAGAAAGCTTCGGTGAAAAAGATCGAGCGGAATGAGGAAGGAATGGTGGTTCATTTCGAACAGAACGGAACTTCCTATGTGGTGCAAGCATCGCTGCTGGTGGGTGCAGATGGTGACAAAGGGATTGTAAGGAAGACCCTGATCAATGATAACTCCTCGGAAAAAACTTATGCAGTGGGCCTGCGTGCCTACTACAAAGGGGTGCAGGGGCTGAATCAGAACAATTTCATAGAACTGCATTTCCTGCCGGAAGTACTGCCGGGCTACTTCTGGATTTTTCCATTGCCGAACGGCATGGCCAATGTGGGAGTGGGCATTCTTTCTGAACAGATACGAAAGAAGAAGATCAACCTGAGGGAGCAGATGCTCAAAGCCATTGAGCAGAACCCATCCATAAGTCATAGGTTCAAAGGAGCTACACTGGAGGGAAAAATACAGGGCTGGGGGCTGCCTATGGGCATGGAGCGCCAGCCGGTGTCTGGTGATCACTACATGCTGACAGGTGATTCCGCCAGTCTGATTGATCCTTTTAGTGGTGAGGGCATTGGAAACGCACTTTACAGTGGCATGCTGGCTGCCGAAGCTATTGAGCAGGCAATTGCGGCCAAGCGCTTTGATCAGGCATTTCTGAAGGAAGCCTACGATGATGTGCTGTATAAACGCATTGGTGATGAACTAAAGATTAGCGCTACCCTACAGAGACTCTGCAGGTTTCCATGGCTGTTCAACTTTGTCGTTAACAAGGCACATAAGAGTCCATCGCTCAGCAAGACGATCAGCTGCATGTTTACAGACCTGGACCTTCGCGACCAGCTGAGGAAGCCATCTTTCTATGCAAAGATTCTTTTGAACAGGTAGCCTAGCGAACTAATAGTTTTTTTTCAAAGATCTCTCCTTGAAGTGTATAGCGTGCAATGTAAACTGCAGGTGCGAGCTGGGGCAATTGAAATTCTGTTTTGTTGTCGACGGCAGTTGCTTTTGCTGTGGCTGAATACACAACCCTTCCAAGCAAGTCGAAGAGATTGATAGAAAGCTCCGATCCCGGTTCTGCAGTCCATACCAGCTGAAGCTTGCCGTCAAGCACCGGGTTGGGCAGTAGCCTTACCTCGCCGACCTTCTCCGGAACCCTTGTAGAGAACCAAAATTCCGACAGGGAGGGAGTACTAAACTCTGCATAGTAACCGATATCCTGAGGTACCCAGGCAATAGAACTAAAAGGAATAAACCTATAGCCCGTTTCCTTATTGTCGATCAAAGAGCCATTCTCAGTAGTTTTCTCCGGATCGTTGTACTGAACCACTCCGAGCCTGTAGGCATCCGGAGCTTTGGCACAGGTATCGCAGGCATTGTCATGCAGCATAGCTATGAATTCTTCATCAGTGATAAATAGCTTTAGCCTGAGGCTATCTGTAGCTACAGAGCTGATCACATAGCTTCTTGGAATGAAGTACTGGTTGATGACAGGGTGAAGTGTCCAGTCGTGTTTGAGCAAGCTCACATCAACCGAAGCCTGGAAATGAGGAAAGATACCTGCAAGTACTTTATCATCCTGTACCATTTGATTCCACTGCAGGCCCTGAACGTAATTTGTAGCAGAAGCAGCGCCCTGGGTATAGAGTTCATGCGTGCGGTCGAACACGTGGATATCATCTACGCCAATTCCCTCACGGGCTGCTCCCGGGTCTGAACTCAGCACAAAACGCAGTTTCAGAGAAGAGAGACCTGAGGGAAGCGGAATAGAAGCTACACGCCACCGGGTGTTGCCTTGTTCATTCCAGCCTTCGTATTGGCCATACCAGTTTGTACCCTCGCCTGTCGCACCCAGCCTGGTCCATTGCGCTCCATCCTCCGAATACTCCACCCAGGCAAGGTCGCAGAGGGTGTTTCCACAATCTTCAATATCAGTAGACAGGCTGAAGCTTAGCATGGGGCTCGAAAGTCCTGCCATATCGAAGCAGGGTGAGTACAGGTAAGATTTCTCATGGTCATTGTGGTTTCCTTTGAGATTTGTCACCCAGGCTTTTTCTCCGCTTGCTGCCCTGTCGATCTGCTGGCCTTCAGGAGTACCATATTCCCATGAAGTGTTAGCGCCTTCCGCAAACCAGCTACCATCGCTCGCTTCAAAATTCTCCAGGTAAGGATAGCTAGTGATCACCGGTTGATTGCGGATGCGGAGATTGAGTAAACTATCGTTGGGCAGATAAGTGTCACCCGCGGCGGAAAGCCATACATCAAGCAGGTGATAGCCTACACCTGAAAGTGACAGAGGCTGGGCAAAGGAATAAAGGATCGTGTCTTTTGCCGCGATGCTGTCGATGGTTGCAGTGACTAGGACTCCGTTATTCAGCCTGTAGAACAGCTGCACATTTGTCTGAGGAAGATTATCACTGTTGTAGACAAGTACAGTGAGCGGCACCATATTGCTGGTGCCACAGTTGAATCTGTCCGGACTAACTACTGCAAGTAGCTGCACATCATTTTTAACGCTATATAGTTTAATATTATCAATGGTGAGACCATTGCCATATTCGCTCATGGCGATGGCGGAGGTGTCCCGCTGACCAAACCGCAACTGAAATGAACTGCTGAAGTTCTGTCCTGCCAGATGCAAGGCATTGGTCACTGATAGTGATCCGGAGTGTATCACCGTTCCCTTGTCGGCCATTGTATCGAGGGTGAGAATATTTATCCAGGGTGCAGTGTCATTTCCGCGGATCCAAACCTCGTTGCCCTCTTGAAACTTTGGGCGGCCCTGCAACATATAGTCGAATTCCACGCGCGCCTCCGTCGTTGCCGTATCGTAGCCTGCCAGGTTAAATGTTCCCGTTAAGAGATTTTGATTTTCCGGAAGGTTGTACAACAAATCCAGACTTACTGAGCGTGCCCCTCCTATTACGATGTCATCGCTTATAAAGGTGCGCAGCCTGCCAGAGTCTGTAGAGTTGCTAAAATCCCAGTGATGGCTTGATAATATGCCTATACTGTCTTTCAGAGTTGTGATTCTGGGTTCAGCCTCAAAATCTTCTGCATAGCCATTGTGCAGGTTGACTGAATCATTCGGCAAATGTCTTACTCTGACTGAAAGGGTGTCATTGGCTGGTACCGGATCACTTGCACTGAGGTTCGTTACAGCAAGACGAAGATCATAGTCGGTTGTCGCCGCCAGGTTTACCGAGCCCACCTGGACTGCTGTAGCCAGACCTGCGGCCAGGGATTGGTTCAGCGTTTGAGATTGCCAGGAGCCACCATTGATCGACCAGGAGACTGAATAGCTGGAGGTCGCTACATCATCAAGGTTGCGAATGAGCAAGGTTAGCGGTTCATTAGTACCCAGTTCGGAACTCGTAAACTTTCGACCGGAAGTTGGATTAACCAATGCCTCCGCCATCAGGTCATTGTCTGATATACCACCACTGCAATCTCCGTCGGCAGGCTTGCGGCTCAGGGCATTGCTTCTGTAGCCAGGCGCACCATTTATAAAGGGTCGCACACCCACATAATAGAGTTCTGAAAGAGCTAAACCCTTCAACACATAGTTGGTAGTCGTAGCTGTTACAGTATCTACAGGTTGCAGGTCGTCGCCAATCTTCTGAAGAATCTCATAGGCCGTAGCTCCGCTCACCGCAGACCATTCGAAGGCAAAGTAGCCGGGGCATTGGGTACTGCTTAGCTGGATCTGGGGCTGAGGGTTTAACACGAATGTACTTACCGCAGTCTGTCCTGTGCCATTTCTGCTGATTCTTACTGCTGCCTGAGCACTGCTGATGTTGGGTACCTGCCAGCGATAGGTATATTGACCGGAGGGAATGTTATTATCAATTGTACTCCAGCTGCTCCCGTCTGTGGAATATTCAAGAGTGAAGCTATTGGGATGATCGGATGCCCGCCAGTAGAATCGCAAAGTATCATTTGCAGCGACAGGCAAACCGGAGGGAGGATATTGCAGTTCGATACCTTCTTCGACAATATCCCAGACCAGGGCATACTCCTGCGGGCCTGAGGGTACCGTAGTTCCTTTTACATGTACAGTATAGGTTCCGGGCGTGGGGTTATACACCACTACCTGTTCCACATTGTTCCTGTTGTCTACCCCTTCCACAGCGGGATTGGTGACATTGGCAGGAGAAGGGTCGAGGATGAGGGGACGGTGTAAAGTACTGTTTGGCTCTGTCACCTCCAGGTCGAGATTGTTGACAAGAGTCACCGAAGCCATGGGACTGGCCGGAGCATCATGCCAGTAGAGCATGACATTAAGAACAGCAGTATTGGGTGGTACATTGATGGAATAAGTCTGACTGCCGGTATTGACAATAGCTGCTCGTTTAAAACGGTTGTTTTCCAGCATCAATACTGAGCGAAGGACATCTACAAAACCGAAGCCATTGATAAAGTCGGGACCTGGAGTGCCAAGGTCTCTGGCACCGTTCATTGCGAGGGCTTTTAGTAAATCACCATGAATATTGGCACCGGCATGCAACTGCTTGTATCGCTGTGCAACCAGTGCCAGTGCGCCGGTGGTTGCCGGGGCAGCCATACTTGTACCACTTTCGATGCGGTACTCATCATAGTTCTTCGTGGACACTACATCCTTTCCAAATGCTACCAGCTCAGGTTTCAGCCGCCCATCCTTTGTGGGGCCTTTTGATCCACCGGGATGCACATCGAAATTCTTGTATTTGGTACTCACATCAAGCACATTCTTCGCGGCCTGGTAAGCACCGGCTACAGTGCCATAGCCCGTTGGGTAGGGAGAAAAAGTTGAATTACCATCGTTGCCTGCAGCAAAGACATGACATACAAATGGGTGTTCCAGGGATACCTCGTCCAGCATCTGTGAGTATTGGTCGTAAAGTCCTGCATACACAGAATCCATCTTAAATGCAGAGTACGAATTGTTCGTAAGCGTCATACCATAGTCTTCAAACATGGAGGCCGTCTGCGCCCACACGAGATTGAAGTAATGGTTCAGCACCTTTGCCCCTGGCGCCATACCACGATAGCGAGGGTTCATGATTCCTTTTCCCGCTGCCGTACCTGTGACGTGGGTGCCATGCTCCTCGATAGGTGCCGGGATGAAATTGGTGACCCGGTCACGGGTGTCTACGTGAAAAAGGCCGGAGTTATTGTCGCCGATACCTATGGTAATACCACTGCCATCGAGCGCTCTTCCTCCTGCGGGAATGGGTGATTGCAAAATCGCGGAGCCAGAGGCTCCGCGGTTGTCATCATTTAGCTTTCGGTCCCGCCCCGCAAGCTGAATGAACTTGACTAAAGGTGATGCAGCAATGTTCGTAATCTTGTTGCTGGGTAACGTTACCTCAAATGTATTTAACACCGCAAATTTCCTGTCTGTAATCACCCCGCCTGACTGGGATACTGCTGCTTCAATTTCGGCCAAAGAAGCTTCTTTGATAAAGGCAACCAAAACCCGGGTATTGCCGGTACTGGTAAGATCTGTTTCCTTGATTACCTTTTCCTGGATTTTCCATTCAGGCCTCAGCAAAGTAAAGCTCCTGATACCAGCCTGAGCGGGATCTATGGGACCCAAAGGAAAAGTCATCAAAGCCGTATAAGCCCGGTTGGGAATATATTCGCCCATACGAAGTCCTGAGCTCCTGAGCCTTTCCAAAACTGAATCTTCCGGTACTTTGTAAAACTGCACAATCAGATGCAAGGGATCCTTTGATCTGTAATTCATGCGCACGTTCTCCAGGAATGACTGCGCATTCTCCTGTGGTGTCAACTTCTCTCCTCTGAGCTCTAAAGAATAATCCAGCTCTATGTATTGTGAATATCCAATAGCGGGAAGACATGCAAGGAAAACAAGGGCCAGGCAGGTATTTAGCAGACGTCTATACATAG
>JAFAAT010000062.1 GCA_023426425.1 Bacteroidota bacterium
TTAAGGCGCTATGAAGGCGTTATGAAGGCGCTATGAAGGCGTAAAAACTCCGAGGATGGTTTTCTTCACGCAGAATGGTGTTCCAAACTTTGTAATGACTACCTAAAGCCGAAGTAAAGCCGACCAAAAGCCGAGGGAACCTTGACCAGCCAGGATTTTCAGGATTCTGCCAGATCATGACACATCTTCTGCCAGCTTTAGTATCCCGCAACTGTCTTTCCGTTTTCCGTCTCAGATCAGGCACATCATCGATACCTTTTGTTCTAAAAATATTATATTTGAGTTGATGTGTGGGATCATCCGTTTTTTTTGTTTGCTGCTGGCACTCTCAATGATGTCCTCGCAACTTTGTGCGCAGGGTTGGAAAACCGTTCGCTCGGATGACAGCGTATATTTCATTGGCGGGCCAGCAGGCGGCAACGAACGGTACCTGAAGATCATCTGGATCGATTCTTCTAAGGCTAACGGTACAGACACTACTTTTTATTTTTACAAGACTTTGCGCGACACCAGCTTGAGTTGTCTCGATACATTAGGTGCAACCTGGCTCGGGAAGAGAATGGTGCGTCAGCAGAACGGCGATGAGCTTTATTTTAACAAACCCGCTGATACGATCCTCGTAAAAACACTTGCTCCACTAGGCAGTAGCTGGACCTTAGGCCAGTCCCAAACAGGACGTAGCTTCCAGGCCACCGTCACGCAAGCTGGGGTCACGACAGTAGAGGGTGTCTCAGACAGTTTCAAAACTATCTCGATCCAGACTTTCCAGAATGGACAGCCAATCAACGACTGGTACAACGGAATGGTACTGGAGCTAAGTAAAAACCATGGCTGGCTCAAAGCCCTAGACTTCTACATCTTTCCCTTTCCCGATGTGATCTGGCCACAACATTTTGTAGGTGCCGTATCCGAATACCATCAGCAGGTACGGTTGCCTGCGGTATTCAATAAAGGTCTTGATCACGTAGACGTCGACCTGAAATATCAGACAGGCAACGCTTGGATAAAAGCTGTCACAAATATTGTAGGTACAGGGCTGTTCCAATACGACTCGGTGATCTCGGCCCAACAGATCTCGCCAGGGGTTGTTCAGGCAGTTGTAAAAACCGCCTATGTATCCACTCAATATGTCAACAATCAGCTGGTCTATAGCTTTGGAGCTCCTTCAACTGTTACCGGCATCATTACCAGCAATAGCACCGGCTCTTTATCAAGCAGTGGCGTGTTGCCGGAGTACATCGGACAGGATACCCTCCACAGCGCCATGAGTGATAATCTCCACAAAAAAAAAGTAACTGTAGATAGTGTTTGTAACGGCACCTGCCTTGCAATAAGGTATAGGACTGTTTCGCCCGCTACTGACATCTATTATTCACTTGCCGATAGTTGCTTGGTAGCCCCAGCCAACATCTCGGGCTACTACTACAATGACCACGCGTATTTACCAGGATTTGGAATGATAGAAGACGCTCACGTCTGGGATTATATGATGACAAAGATGCATCATCCCTACATCAAACTTGGGAACTGTATAATGGGCTATGTCCCTAATTTTTTTCAGCCGCTCACTCCCGCAGACTGGAAAACTGTTTCCCAGAATGACAGCGCGTATTTTATCGGCGGTAGCACCTCCTGGACATCGGAAAAACTGCTGAAGCTAATCTGGGTGGACTCCGTCACAGCAAATGGCGGCGACAGTATCTTTTATTTTTACCGCACCATCCGTGATACTGCCGCGGGTGCATGCATGGACACACTGGGGCCCTCCTGGCTGGGTAAAATGATGATAAGGCAAAGCAATGGAGACGAACGCTACTTCAACAGGTACGGCGACACAATTCTAATAAGAACCCATGCACCGGTTGGAACAAGCTGGATACTGGCAAAGAATATTCATGGAAGAGTGTACGAAGGCACTGTATCCCAATCAGGCCTTACGTTCAATGACAGCTTCAAGACAATTACCATTCAGGCTTTCGAAAATGGAGTTCCGGTGAATGATTGGTACAATCAAAAGATTCTACAGCTGAGCAAGAAACATGGCTGGCTCACAGCTCTCGACTTTTACACCTTTCCCTACAGCGACATTACAGTGCTGCAAACCGGTGCCGTGCCTGATACCGGACAGTTAACCCGGCTGCCAGAAGGATTCAATACTACCTGTCTCGAAAACGATAACCTCCTATATAAATACGCACCCGGAAACGAATGGATCAGGGAAATAGATAATCGTCCCTTTGACGACCTTGGCGCCCCACCCAGTTATTACGCTATAGAACACGATTCGGTAATCTCTTCATCGGCTATAAGCCCTCAGTTGATTTCTGTAACGATGAAAACCACGTCCTACTTCAAAACCTACAACCAGCAAACCACCTTTAGTTCCTCATTCGGTTCTGGAGTGCACACTGACCTCATCCCCCGTTGTCCAACGGGAAAGATTATTGACTCCGTAATTCCTGAATACAAAGGAAGCTTTAGTTTCAACCAACCGGGCAACCTCGGTTACAAAACCTGGTATGTGGATTCAGTCTGCACCAGTGGTCAGAATAAACTCATTTCAGAAACCTCGTTTTCTCGATCTGTCTTCACTAATCCTGCAAACTGCGTCGCGACAATTCCTGCCATTAACATTAGCCCCTTTGAAAGGGTCGAATACCTGATAAGGTTCGGCGAAGTTGCCAGGCAAAAAATAACTCCAATTGGTACTTATAACTACTTTGAAGAGAACCTTGCACACCCCTACATCAAACTGGGCAACTGTGTCCACGGGGTGAAAACTCAGATACTTCATGTGGATGATCGGCTAGTATCACCTCCGTCAGTTTCGATCTGGCCCAATCCCGCAAAGGGTGTCGTCCATATTGATATCCCTCCTGTCCATGCTGCTGAAGTCAATATTTTCGACCCCTCCGGACGGCTCGTTTTGAACCAGCAACTACTGCCTGGAGACCAGGAGGTTGATATCAGCAGGCTGGCACCGGATATCTATATCCTTCACATTCATACAAACGGGAAGTTGTCTATTCAAAAGCTGGCAGTCTTAAATTAGAGTTCACGCAGAAGGTTAACTATAGCGTCTCTTCGGTTTGCTACCTAAAGACAAGCCAATATAATCGAACAAGCCCGCCTGATCTCCTCCTCTGAAATCGTCAGCGGCGGAGCCACCCTTATACAGTTCGATGCAAAAAGAAACCAGTCAGAGAATAGCCCTTTTTCCAAACAGCCTTTCAGTGCTTTCAAGACTTTATCATTAGATGATAACTCAATGGCTATCAACAATCCACAAGTTCTGACCGAAAGGATTTCAGGATGTTCGAGTAGCTCTTTAAATAACTGCTCCTTTGCTGCTACCTTCTCCACAAGGTTTTCTTGAAGCAGCACTTTAAGTGCAGCCTCTCCGGCTGCGCAGCTTACAGGGTGCCCCCCAAACGTCGTTATGTGACCAAGCACCGGATCCTTCGTCAACTGTTGCATCAGCTCAAACGACGCAACAAACGCCCCAAGGGGCATTCCGCCACCCAATGCCTTACCCAGTAGCACTATATCGGGAATTACCCCATAGTGCTGAAACCCCCAGAGCTTACCTGTCCTTCCGAACCCACATTGAATCTCATCAAGTATCAGTAAGCTGCCTGTTTCACTGCATTTCTGCCGGACAGCCCGAAGCCACCCTTCAGCAGGTTCCACAACTCCCGCTTCAGCCTGTACGGTTTCCAATACCACACAGGCAGTCCTGGTGCTGATAGCATCAATCAGCTCCTGCGAGTTATAGTCATAGTGCCACACCCCCGGCAGCAAGGGCCGGAAAGCATTCCTCCAGTACTCATCTCCGATCAGGCTCAGAGCTCCTAATGTGGCGCCATGATAGCTTTTCTTGCAGGCTATGATCTCCAGCCGCCCGGTCACCCTTCTTGCAAGTTTGATCGCCCCTTCAGTAGCCTCTGCCCCGGAGTTGGTGAAGAATACCGAATCCAGGCCCCGCGGCAAGTGCTCCGACAACAAACTCGCATAATGCACCTGCGGACTCTGGATCACTTCTCCATACACCATCACATGTAGATATTCATGCGCCTGCCGGGTCACCGCCTCCACGACTTCTGGTCTGCCATGTCCCACATTACACACGCTGATCCCTCCAATTAGGTCAAGGTATTCTTTCCCACTTGCATCAACCAGGGTGCAGCCATTTGCCCTAACAATATGCAGACCGATTGGTTCTTCTGAAGTCTGTGCAACGTGCTGTCTGAAAAGCTGCCGGATATCCATGCCCCAAAGTTAAGGTACCACCCACATCCAACTCAGTCGCCTTCACTCCGCCCGCCTTTAACAGTTCTTTGAGTTTTATTTGGCGAAATTGTGGTAGGCACTTACCGATTGAATACGTACCTTTATTTCACCTTAAGTGTTGTGAATGAGAGAGATGAGAGTAAGGGTTGCAAGCATTTTCAGCGCCGTACTGGTAATGCTTGGCACTTCGGCCACCACCCTCCAGGCCAGTGAAAAATCAAATGGAAAATCCGAATCAGATGTAATTGTTCTCCAGTCAGGAGATTTTTTACCACCTTCTGCAAAGCCAGTGAAAAACATCGAATTGGGAGGAGCTGAATTAAGCGACTATTCTTATCATGAACTGATTGACAAAGCCCGGCAGCTTGCCTTCCAGTCAGATGCCAATGTCATCAAGATTAAACAACGGATCAGGCGCTCGGGTCAAAACTCCAACGAAAAAATTATCGCTAGCTTCTACAAAGTAGATAATGTACGCCATTACGAAAAAGAACTGGCATGGAGCAAGGATCGTAAGCTAACCTGGGATGATTTCCGCGGCCCCATACCTGCAGATGCAGATCACATCACTGCCGCAGCTACCTATTGCGGAATTGGATTTGAAACCAACTCGGTTAGCTCCAGAAGCGACAACCTAAGAGTTCGTGTTTATAATACATTCTATACCAATCATTCATGGGGCAGACCTGAAGAGATGAATGACAATGTGCTGGCTCATGAGCAAGGACATTACGATCTCTGCGAGTTATATACTCGTAAGCAAAGGCAACGGCTGGCAACTGTCAAAGTGGATGCCGCAAATCTGAAGCCGGTGCTGCGTACTGTGTATGGCAAGGTTCAGGAAGAATACAAAGCCCGGCAGGCTGCCTATGAAGACGACACTCAACACGGTGTAGATCTGGCTCAACAAAAGAGGTGGCAGAAAATAATCGAGCGTGAGCTCGCCGCAACAGAACAGTGGGGTAGCACTGAATCCCTGACACTCGCCTTCAACTAAGACAACAATTTCTGACGAAGAAGAAATTCGAGCTGGTCGTTTGAAACGGCCAGCTTTTCTGTTATCTCCTGCTCTTCCCTGCGTTTCACGTAAATATCAAAAGCCCGTTGGATCGTCGCATCCAGTTCAGCTTCATTCCATGGTTTACTCAGGTAGTGGTAGATCTTACCTTTATTGACAGCATCAATTACTGCGTTCAGGTCAGCATACCCGGTAAGTAGAATCCTCATTGGTTCAGGATGCCTGTCCAGAATTGACTCAAGAAACTCAACACCCGTCATTCCAGGCATGCGCTGGTCAGTAATGATTACATGAATGTCATGTTCATCCAGTATCCTGATAGCCTCCTCACCGCCAATAGCTGTCTGAACATTATACTTCATCCTGAACGTCGCTTTAAATGAAACGAGATTGTTCATTTCATCATCCACATAAAGTATATTTATTTTCGTATCTGACATTTGTTGAACGAATTAACGCTATTTTCGTCGCAGGAGACCATGCAAATTAATCAAATTATCCGGATATAATCCGTCAGGAAAAGCAAAATATTTCTTTTTGTCGGATTCATAAAACGATAGACTTGTTTTTTTTCTGAATCAATAAC
>JAFAAT010000086.1 GCA_023426425.1 Bacteroidota bacterium
CCGATCTGGGTTTTGAGAATCCGACCCCAATTCAACAAAAAGTTATCCCCCATCTCTTATCTCAACCTTCTGACATAATAGGTCTGGCACAAACCGGAACAGGGAAAACCGCCGCGTTTGGCTTGCCGCTACTGCACCACACAGATATTGCACAGAGACATGTGCAAGCCCTGGTTCTATCGCCTACACGCGAATTGTGTATGCAGATTCAGGAGGAATTTAAAAAATACGGTAAACACATGCGCGGCCTCAAGACTACAGCCGTGTACGGTGGTGTGCCCATCAGCGGACAAATCCGCGAAGTGAAGGCAGGTCCGCAAATCATTGTAGCTACTCCCGGTCGCCTTATCGATCTGCTGGAGCGTAAGGCGCTTTCTCTGGACGATGTACAGTACGTCGTGCTGGACGAGGCCGATGAAATGCTGAACATGGGCTTCCGTGAGGATATCGATTTCATCCTCAAAAACACGCCTTCCCGTGAGCATACCTGGTTGTTCTCCGCCACTATGAGCAATGAAGTGCGTGGCATCGCCAAGCGCTTTATGAAGGAGTGGAAAGAGTTTTCCGTGGCTGCTGCCAACACCACCAACGAAAACATTGACCATCAATACTACGTTACTCAACGCCATCTGCGCTTTGAAGCACTTCAGCGCCTGTTGGACTTCACACCGGGTATCTATGGTATCATCTTCACCCGCACCAAGCAGGACTGCCAGGAGATAGCCGAAAAGCTGATGAAGCAGGGCTACCATGTGAGCCCCCTCCATGGTGATATGGACCAGAAGATGCGTAGCAAGGTGATGGAGCGATTCAAGAACCGTAGCCTTCAGGCTATTGTAGCTACTGACGTAGCTGCAAGAGGTATTGACGTAAACGACATCACCCACGTAATCAACTACGAACTGCCGGATGATCCGGAGGTTTATACCCACAGAAGTGGCCGTACGGCCCGCGCCGGTAAGTCTGGTATCTGCATGTCTATTGTTTCACCTAAAGAAATCTCAACTATCCGGCAGATTGAGCGACTGGTAAAGCAGCGTTTCAACAGGAGTGATATTCCGGATGGGGCAGAAGTGGTGCGTAAGAGATTATTCTACTATCTCGAGCAAATTGAGACTGCAAAACCTAAGTCTGATTTCGCGGAGGTTTACCAGAACAGCATCCATGAAAGATTTGAAGCTATGGACAAAGATGAGCTGATCAAAAGGCTTATCTGGATTCAGCTTAAAGACACTATCGCCAACTACCAGAACGCAGAAGACCTGAATGCGGGTTACGATAACGCTGGTGGACGCTCAAGCGAAGGCCGCAGTGTGCGTCTGTTCATGAATATTGGTTCAAAGGACGGTATTGACAATGCAGATAAGCTGGTGAAGTTTATTGCAGAAGCCACAGACCTGGAGCCGGGAATGATCTTCAGGGTGACGGTTCGTGAGCTGAGTAGCTTTTTCAATGTCAGGGGAGATGCAGCAGAGTTCATTCGCGATACACTGGCAGCAAAGAAGTTCAAAGGCAGAAAGATCAAGGTGGAGGAAGCAGATCAGAAACCCAGGGAAGACCGAGGAGGTGGAGGCAGCCGTGGTGGTCGTAGCTATGGCAACCGCTCTGACTCAGGATCTTCATTCCCTGAAAGGCGAGGCAATGACCGGTCTTCCGGTGGTCGCTCCGGCTATCGCTCCGGCAGGAAGTATTAGTAGAAAACAAATAAGTTTTGGTAATATCCGCCAAAATCTGTTTATTTGCCACCGAAACTTGTACGTATGAGACTGCTCTTAACCATAACGCTCTTGCTGCTGATAGGCAGTAATGCGTCCTATGCCCAGGGGAAATCGAACGTAATAAGCAACATCAGGGACGGCATAGCCAGCTTTTACCACGATAAGTTTGAAGGGCGACCTACTGCCAATGGTGAGATCTTTAAGAACGATAAATTCACGGCCGCAAGCAACAGCCTTAAACTGGGTTCTTACGTAAAGGTCACTAACCTGAGTAACGGTGAGGTGGTATATGTTCGGATTAACGACCGGATGGCCAAGACCAACCGCAGACTGATCGACCTGGCAGCAATTGCAGCGCGTAAGCTCGACTTCCAGACCAAAGGGATAGCCAAAGTAAAAGTGGAACCTGTATCAGAAGAAGAAGGCCGCAAGGCTATACTCGCACAGCGTGAAGCATTGGCTAATGAGAAGCAGCAGGCTGCAACAGAACCTTCAACATTGTAAGTAAACTTCATTCCGATCAAAAAGCCTCCGCAGGGAGGCTTTTTTTATTTAGCAGACAGTCTGTTTTGAATGATGGAAGAAAACTGTCTACGTTATATACCGGATCGGTTTCCCTGAATGGTCCGCTACTCACAAAATGAAGCTGGTCACGTGTTAAAACCCTGTTAGCGCAACGCCTCCGGGCATGTCAATTAAGCGCGACCGTAACCGATAAAATCCGTTGAAACCATTGCCCGGCAAGGGGTTTGCTTTCAACAGAAGGAGGAAATCGGTTCACATAATCTTAACTGAACAAATATGATTTAATAGCTATATACTCTTGGTAGACTACCCGAAATGTCGGAAATTTGTATAAACCAAAACAAAAAGCGTATGAGGCTGTTATTGATCACCCTGTTACTTTCATTTACCACCGCATTTACTGCAAACGCACAAAGAAGCATCATTACATCTGTTAAAAATGGCATCGCCAGCTTTTACCACGACAAATTCGTAGGACGCCAGACATCCACCGGCGAAATCTTCTCAAACAATAAGTTTACTGCTGCGAGCAACACCCTGAAGCTGGGTACCTATGCGAAAGTCACTAACCTGAGCAACGGTAGATATGTATATGTGAAGATCAACGACCGCATGGCCAAGACTAACCCCCGCCTGATAGACCTGGCAAGGATAGCCGCACAAAAACTTCAGTTCACCCAGCAGGGACTGGCAAAGGTGAAAGTGGAACCGGTATCTCCTGCAGTCGGCAAGCGTGGAATCATTGCGCAGACTGGTAAGGCGGCACCGAGAAACGTACTATAATTACTCACAGATATTATGTTCAGGCAGCTCCTTCGGGAGCTGTTTTCGATTTCAGGTACCACTGACCGCGAATTATCATCATTTTTGCAGCTAACATGCAATTCGCAGAAATTTACATCGGTCGCACAAAGCAGAAGGGGAGAGGGATGTTCACTGAAGTCTTCCTGCCAGAAGGAAAAATCATAGAAACTGCACCTGTGATTGTCATGTCGGGTGAGGACCGGAAGCTGCTGGACAAGACCCTGCTGCACGATTATATCTTTGAGTGGAACCCTGAAGGAGTTGATATGTGCTGCATGGCCCTGGGGAATGTCCCGATCTACAATCATTCCTATGAATCAAACTGCGAATACTTCATGAACTATGAGGAGGACACAATCTCCGTCATCACGATGCGGGATATAGAGCCGGGAGAGGAGCTGACTATCAACTACAACGGGGATTGGAATGACAGTGCTCCCGTGTGGTTTGATGTGAAAGAGTAGGTTTTGGCGCCGATGCATAGAGTCAGTTTAATTAATAATAGCCGCAAGTGGGGGTAAGTGACGGGATAGTGCCTGTTGGCCGTCTATTTGGTGCTTACAGGGCGTTTTCCCGGAATAGTCCCGGAGTTCATATGCGTCAGTTGTGCGTCAGTTGTGGGTCAGATGTCCGTCAGATGTGGGTCAGTTGGTGCCGGGGAAGGGCAGGAAAATTGGAAAGGACAGGGACAGGGGGAGAA
>JAFAAT010000240.1 GCA_023426425.1 Bacteroidota bacterium
GTATGTGGAGATTTCAGACAATGGCTCTGGTATCGCAGAGGAACATCTTCCCAGGATTTTTGAGCGCTTCTACCGTGCGGACCGTAGCCGGAGTCGTAATGTTGGAGGCACTGGTTTGGGGCTGGCGATCGTGAAGCATATTGTGGAAGCACACGGGCAGACCGTGACCGTCCGTAGTAAACCCGGCGTGGGATCCTCCTTTGGCTTTACCCTTGAGCGGGCCAGGGACTAATTGCAGCCATCCTTAACTTAACAACCAATATCAGTACCGCCTGGAACAGAGGGCAAACTTACATCTGGCACCACCCTTTTTCTTCCCTGATTCTGACTGTTCACCAACCTTCCAGCAACCTGTTAAAGGGTCAGGATAGACTTTTAAACCCACCCTCCCCTTGCCTGCTGTTTTCATCCCCATACCATGGCCACTACCCGTAGATATAATTAGACATTTTTATATGAAGATGGCGATTCTCTACCTGTTATGCACCAACAGAACAGAAAAGGCTGCCCGGTTGAGGCAGCCTTTCATCTCTATTGCAGTTTCAGAATTTACTCGTCGTTGGAACTGCCTGTTTCATCAGCTTTCTCAATGAGCTCCATAAACTGGTCGAGCTTTGGAGTGATAATGATCTGGGTCCGGCGGTTTCTTGCCTTACCAGTTTCGGTAGCGTTACTGGCAATTGGGTTGTATTCTCCACGGCCGCCCGCTGTCAGACGCTTTGGATCAACATTATGCTCGTTTTGCAGCGTCTGCACTACAGAGGATGCCCTTAAAACACTCAGGTCCCAGTTGTTGCGAATATTCTCCCTGGAAATGGGCACATCATCTGTGTTACCCTCTACAAGTACATCATACTCCTTGTGGTCCTTGATGATCTTGGCAATCTTGCCCAGGGTGGAATTTGCAGCCGGAGAAATCTCGTAACTTCCTGACTTATAGAGCATATTGTCCGACAGAGAGATATACACCACACCTTTCAAAACCTTTACATCCACATCCTGAAGTTCTTCGGTATTCAGGGAACGCGTCAGGTTATTGGTAAGCACCATATTAAGAGAGTCGCTCTTGTGCTTCAGGTTCACCAGGTGCTGAATATATTTATTGGAAGCGTTGATTTCATCGACCAGCTTTGCGATGTTCACACTGCCCTGAGTTGAGGAAGTCAGGCACTTGTCCAATGCGGACTGCAGTCCCGAAAGGTTCTGACGTTCAGCAGCCAGCTGGTCCTCCAGGCTCTGCACCCTGGTACGTGCAGAAGACAATGCGGTATTACACTCCTGGTTACGAGCACTGAGCTCGCCCTGGCTTGTTTGCAACTGGCGGTAGTTTGCCTCCAATGTTCTGTATTTCTTCTGACTTACGCAGCCGGTGGTTGCGAGAACGAGAAACAACAGGATAACTTGATTGTTCAATAATTTCATTTTAAGTTGTTTTGGTCAATTGTGCATTAAGCACAGCAAAAATACTGCCTGGGCTCTTCATAGCAATACAAACTATTGGCGAACAGGAGAATCGGAGAACATTTGATTTGATTTATGTGTCTTAATTCCCGCTCCGGGCACGTTTTTACCTCCTGTTTTTTTCCGTAGCTTCGCCCGCGTAATTAGCTAATTTATCGAAACTATGACACCACAGAAGATTGTAATGGGTACCGACGGCAAGCTTCAGGTCCCAAACTGCCCAATTATACCCTTTATCGAAGGTGATGGCATTGGTCCTGACGTTTGGAGCGCTTCCCGTGCTGTACTGGATGCAGCAGTAGAAAAATGCTACAATGGCAGCAGGAAAATCGAGTGGAAAGAAATGCTGGCTGGTGAGAAAGCATTCAACAAAACCGGTGAATGGCTGCCTAAAGAGACTCTTGATATTGCCAAAGAATACATCGTATCGATTAAGGGGCCGCTTACCACGCCTGTGGGTGGTGGTATCCGGTCGTTAAATGTAGCGCTTCGCCAGGAGCTGGATTTGTATGTTTGTCTTCGTCCGGTACAATGGTTTCATGGTGTACCCTCACCAGTGAAGCATCCGGAGCATGTAGATATGGTAATCTTCCGTGAGAATACAGAAGACATCTACGCTGGAATTGAATTCAACTATGATGATCCGAAGGCTAAAAAGCTGTTTGAATTTCTTCAGGAATTAGGTGGTGCAGATAAAGTACGTTTTCCGGAGACTTCTTCTTTCGGCATTAAGCCAGTTTCACGTGAAGGGTCAGAGCGACTGGTGAGGGCGGCTATCAAGTATGCAATTGAGCATGGAAGGTCCTCGGTGGCCCTGGTACACAAAGGCAATATCATGAAATTCACTGAGGGCGGCTTCAAGCTTTGGGGGTATGAGCTGGCAGAACGTGAGTTCGGTGATAAAGTGTACACCTGGGGACAGTGGGAAAGGACGAAAAAAGAAAAAGGTGAAGACACTGCCAATGCGGAACTGAAACAGGAACAGACGGCAGGAAAGATCATCATCAAGGATGTGATTGCTGATAACTTCCTGCAGCAAATACTGTTGGCGCCAAAAGACTATTCTGTTGTTGCCACGCTCAACCTCAATGGTGACTATATTTCTGATGCGCTGGCTGCGGCGGTAGGTGGCATTGGAATTGCTCCCGGAGCGAATATCAACTATGTGACCGGTCATGCCGTATTTGAAGCCACACATGGCACTGCACCCCGCTTTGCAAATACTGACACCATGAACCCTTCGTCATTGCTCCTGAGTGGTGTGATGATGCTGGAATACATGGGTTGGCAGGAGCCTGCAAACTGCATTCTGGACAGTCTGAAAACTACGATCATGCGTAAGCGTGTGACTATAGACTTCTACAACCTGATGAATGACGCCACGCTGCTAAAGACCAGCGAGTTTGCACAGGAGCTGATCAAGAACATCGGGGCAGTACCACCGATTGACAAAGCTGAATAAGCCATGGACATTGCGCCCTATATTGACCATACGCTGCTTAAACCTGAAGCCACGGCTGCAGATATTGAAAAGTTATGTAGTGAGGCAAAGGGCGCAGGATTTGCCGCAGTATGTGTTCCACCTTATTTTGTTTCAATTTCCCGGAAGCTGCTTGCAGATTCTAAAGTTAAGATTGCGACAGTCATAGGTTTCCCCTTTGGCTATAGCAGCACCAGCGTAAAGCTTGCAGAAATCGATGAGGCTATTGAAGATGGAGCGGATGAAATTGATATGGTGCATAATGTTGCTGCACTCCGCAGCGGAGATTTTCAATATCTGGAGCAAGAGATTGCCCGGTGCGTGCAAGCGGTGCATGAGAAAGGAAAACTGCTGAAGCTGATCGTGGAAAGCGGCGTGCTCACCAGGGAGGAACTTCTCTGGTGCTGCTCAGTGTACCAGAAGCATAATATCGATTTCATGAAAACCTCCACTGGCTATGCTTCCAGTGGTGCCAATGTTGAAGACGTACGACTGATGCGGAAGCAACTGCCCCAAAGTATCTCTATAAAGGCTTCCGGTGGCATACGTGACTTCAGCTTTGCGGCCCGCCTCATTGAGGCTGGAGCAACCAGGATCGGTTGTTCTGCAAGCATGACGATACTGGAGCAAAGCAAACAGACCATACAAAACTGATGAGAAAGATCTGGTTCATATTTTCATTTTGTGCGCTACTAGTGAGTGACAGTATCTGGGCACAGAATGCAACTGATTCTCTCGTGGAGCAATCCGGCATTGTGTTCTATACGGATCCAAGGCTGGAAACCCTGTTCAACACCTGGAGAACCCGGCCAGGTAGTGGCATTACCAACAGGGTGGGCACTATCAGGTCGGGACGGGGCTTCAGGGTGCAGATTTACAATGGCAATGACCGAAATAAGGCGAATGAAGTGAAGCTGGATTTCATGAGAAGGTATCCGAATATACGGGTGTACCTTTCCTATATCCAGCCGCAGTATAGAGTCAAAGTGGGCGACTACCGCACAAGGGCTGAGGCCAGGGAAATGTATAACCAGCTTAGCCAATTGTACACGCCGGTGATCATCGTTCCTGATATCATCGTAATTAACACTTTCAGAGATGATCAATAAAATCAGGCAAAAAGCGGAAGCTAACTTTCCGGAGGTTCAGTCCATCAGACATCATATTCATTCGAACCCTGAGCTGTCGTTCCAGGAGCACAAAACTGCCGCCTACATTTCCTCCAGGTTGAAGGAACTCGGAGTGGAACATACAACAGGAGTGGCGGGTACCGGAATTGTGGCATTGATCAAAGGGAGAAATCCTGAGTCGAGGTGTATTGCATTGAGAGCGGACATGGATGCACTGCCTATAAAGGAGGCGAACGAGGTACCGTACAAGTCGAAAAATGAAGGCGTGATGCATGCCTGTGGACATGATGTCCACTCTACCTGTCTTTTGGGTACGGCAAAGATCCTGCAGGAGTTGAGAGAGGAGTTTGAGGGCACAGTGAAGCTGATCTTTCAGCCCGGAGAAGAAAAACACCCAGGTGGAGCTAGTTTGCTGATTAAAGAAGGAGTACTGGAGAACCCGAAGCCATCAGCCATTTTTGCGCTACATGTTTACCCACACCTGCCTTCAGGAACTGCGGGATTCAGGGCGGGTCAATACATGGCGAGTGCAGATGAAATATATATCACAATAGAGGGTCGGGGTGGTCATGCTGCCCTACCCCATCAGACCATAGATCCCATTGCCATTGCGGCACAGGTGATCACTGCATTGCAACAAGTTATTTCCCGTAAGTCGAACCCGTTGATCCCCTCAGTACTCACATTTGGAAAGATCGCCGGGGGCTTTGCCACCAATGTAATTCCAGACAAAGTTGAGATTCTTGGTACGCTCCGCACCATGGATGAGAAGTGGAGGTATGAAGCGCATGGATGGATCAAAGCTATCGTAGAGCAGACCTGTGAAGCCTATGGTGCCAAAGCTACTGTGGAGATACCTGTAGGCTATCCTTCGCTGTTTAACGACCCTCACCTGACACTGCAGGCTGAGACCTGGGCGAGAGAGTACCTTGGAGTGCAAAATGTACATACACTAGACATGCGTATGGCGGCTGAAGACTTTAGCTATTATACGCTTCATGTACCAGGATGCTTTTTCAGAATTGGCACTAACCGAAACAATGAAGAGTTTACAGCGCCTGTGCACAATGCTCATTTCAACATAGATGAGGAGGCGCTTAAGACAGGTGTCGGCCTGTTTAGCTGGGTAGCTATCCAGGCACTACAACATCAATAACAGTTGTCGATATCAGATCTTTAGCGCAAAGAGCTCAATCTGGTTGGCCTTTCCTTTCAGGTCGATAAAGCCAAGGCTTTCAGCCTGCCAGTCTTTGAGATTCAGGTGAGTGACGAATTCTTTTGAGGCAATGAACTTATGGTTGAGTTCTGTACAGGAATTCCTGATGCGGGCGGTAGTGTTCATGGTGTCGCCGCTCATTGCCAGATCCTTCTTTATAATACCTATTTCACCCACTGTGACGTCACCTACGTGAATACCTGCTTTGAATTCGGGTACAAAACCATATTCCCTACGAAAGACTTCGCTTCGTTTCTGAATCGCACGACGTGCCGCAATGAGTGCATTGATACACCTATGGGCGTTCTTTCTCTTAAAGTGCCACGAAACCACCACTTCATCGCCGACATACTGGTATATGCGACCTTCATTTTCAAGGATGGCCATGCTTATTGCATATACAAAATCCCGGATGAAGCGGAAGTAGGCTTCATGGCCGAGGTGTTCGGCTATTGGTGTTGAGTCCTTCAGATCCATGAACATGATGATCCGCTTTTCGATCCGTGGTTTAATATAGCGACCGGTAAGGATGTCGAAGAAGACACCGGGCGAATACTTTTCATTGATCTCCATCAATAGTTGTGTGATGATGAAGATGATGAACCAGTTGGTCATCTTATCCAATAGCCAGGCCCGGTGAAGGACTTCCCCTTTAAAGTTGAGATAGCTCTGTTCGAAACTGAGGTGCAGGGTGAACATTGAATAGGTAATGTGCACCAGGAAATTCATGGCAAAAGATGCAATGATCAGTACCAAAGTCTTCATGAAGATGGTAAGGATCAGCGGGTAGGACCTGAAGAGCCTTTTAAGTTTGAAGACCAGCAGGTTGGCCATAAAAAGACTGACCACAAAGTCGATAACTGCCCTCAGTACCACTGCACCGGGCGTAAGAAACTGGTAGACCGTGTCTGAGCGCTCTTCGTAGGGTTTATTCATGAAACGAATCCAGCCTATCACATCGATCAATGTCCAGCAAATGGCAATTATCAGCACCCACTTGTAGCGGTAACGTGAAATAACCGAAAAGTGATTTGTGATGGACCTTAGCAATTTCATATCCTTCCCTGCAGGTATTTATAGATCTCCTCCTGGGCTGAGTTCACACTGTTGCCTCCATCGATTTGTTCATGCTTCATTTCCGAGGTTAGCCTTACGGCTTTTACACTATCATTCCACTGGATGCGGAAGTAGTCTAATAACTCTTTTTTACAAACCGGATCAGTAACAGCTGTGCATACTTCGATTCTTCTGTAAAGGTTCCGGGTCATCCAGTCGGAAGAGCCCATCACTAAGTTATAGTCATCATCCTCTCCGAAAATGAACAGTCTGGAGTGTTCGAGAAACCTGTCTACCAGCCTTCTCACCTCGATGTTCTCGCTAAAGCCTGCTAATCCCGGGATCAGGCAACAAATACTTCTTACTAAGAGCTGCACCTTCACTCCGGCACCAGACGCCTTATATAGCAGACTGATCATGCCTTTTTCCTCGAGGTTATTGACCTTAATCCTAATCAGGGCTGGCTTTCCGGCCTGGGCTTTTTCTATTTCCTGCTCAATCAATGATTCAAACGTTGGCACCATATTGAACTGGGATACATAAATCCTGTTGAACTGAAGTGTGCTTTCAGATGGCAGGCTCCGTTCAGCCAGGAAGTGGAACAATCTGAGCAGCTCTTTGTTCAGCTCCCTGTCACTCGTCAGCAGTGTATGGTCGGTATAGAACTTCGCAGTGATTTCATTGAAATTACCGGTACTTAGAATAGAGTAACTTTTCTTCTCGTCTCCCACCCTTTTTCTAACCAGTGCTATTTTAGAATGCACCTTTATTTCAGGGATACTAAATATGATCTTTATCCCTGCTTCACTCATCTTCTTACTCCACTGAATGTTATTTGCCTCGTCAAAACGTGCTTTGAGTTCTATGAATACAGTAACCTTCTTGCCGTTTTTGGCTGCACTGATCAGGGCATTCACAATGAGGGAATCAGAGGCTACCCGGTAGAGGGTGATGTAGATCTCTTCGACATTTGGATCAATGGCAGCCTGGTTAAAGAAGATCAGTATGGGATTATAAGAGTCATATGGGAAGTGCAAAAGGATATCTCTTTCCTCTATCCGCTGAAAGATATCACTGCAATCATAAAGCTCCGGAGAAGACAATATTTTCAATGGTGGATATAGCAGGTCCTTTCGTTCCACTGGCAGTGAAGCAAGGTCGCGCAGATTGTGATACCGGCTCCCTGCAAACATTTCATCGTGTTCTATTCCGAAAGCAGACGCAATAAACAGCTGCACATTCTTCGGCATAGTTCCTTCAAAAAGAAATCTTGAAGGCGGGCCAAAGTCCCGTTTCTTCAACTGTTTTTCAATTTTCCGCAACAGGTCCTCCGTATAGTCATCATCGAGGGTAAGCTCTGCATCACGGTTAATCTTGAAGCTGTAAATACCCGTTATGTCGAAACCTGGAAAGATGCAGTCCGTATTTTCCCTGATGACGTCGTCGAGGAAGATGATAAACTCCCGGTCTTCAATTGCAGACAGTTTGAAAAACCTTGGCAGGTGATCTGTTGGTACTTTTAGTACCGCGTGTTGCAAAACAGCGGAGCCGGGCTTCTGTAAAGTACTGATCAGGTAAAGCTGGTTGTTCTCCGGGGTAAAGACTTCTGCCACATTACCTTCGAGAAAAACAGGCTGAACAAAGGCTAGCACCCGGGACAGGAGCAACTCCCGAACCTCGGCTCTGTGTTCCTTGCGGATGGGCTGGTTGTAGTATAGAGTAACCCCCTGGCTTGAAAGTTCGGGCAATAATTTTTCGACCAGAATCCTTCCAAATTCCTGTTGCTGACGGAATACTTCCTCTTTGATGATCTCGCTGAGGTCCTCTTCTACGCCGGACATCACTTTCTTCCTGGTTTTCGGTTTCAGACTTGACAAAGCAAGAGCAGAAGGATACCGCACCCGAAAAAATTCGTCCAGATTGGAAGAGAAGATGGAAAGGAATTTAAAGCGTTCGATTAAAGGCACGGCGTCAGAGGCTGCTTCCTGCAGCACCCGGTAATTAAAACCCAACCAACTCAGATCCCTGTTGTAGAACATAAGTCTTTTGTTTAGAGAGGTGTTCCTTCAGGCATCACCACTGTGGTCACTGCGGTAGGCTTGGCCAATATTGCAGCAAGCGTGAATGCGATTACAGACACTACAATTCCAATCATAAAGACGGTGTATGCCAGCCTAACCAGCTTATATTTTCTTGCAAGAACAACGCCCAGATGATATATATCCTTTACGAGCGAACCGTATAGGTAGTCTTTATCCTTCATCAGAATATCCATGCCCCACTCATACTCCTCCAGCGTCGACTTGTAAAAGTTGCCAAAAAACAGGAGGTTTATCCGCTTATTGATGACATCTGCTTTGCTGAAGCGCCCTTCAGACACTTTCGGCATCGTGGCAAGAATTGCAATGACAATGGTTGTGACTGAAAACGCGAGAAAAAGAATTGTAGGTATTGTCAGGTGAGCATCTACCTCAAGCTTTCTAACCAGCACAGACAAGATCACCGAAATGATGATGGCATTTACAGAAATTAGTATGTTGGCTTTCCCGTCGGCCATTCCACTTAGCTGCACATGGTTTTCGGAAGTGAGCCTGAGCATTGTCTGAATTCCGCGGGTGACGAGGCTTGTTTTCTGCTTTGAGGTTGGTACATCACCTGCCAAGTCCTCGTCATTTGTAGCAGGAGATTCGTTGAGCGCAGTAATATGCTTTTTTCTCGCCCTTGCGATGTTCTGTTCCTTGCCCTCTGCAAGGAGGTTTTTGCAATAAGAAGTGAAAAACTGGTGTCTCTCCAGGAGATCTAACGTGTTTTTCTCCCAATCCAGTAGCAATGCCGAGTAATTACGAAGCTTATATTCTTTACGGATAAGCTTATTGGTGCGTTTGAATTCCTTTGTGCCAAAATGATAGGTGTCGGCATCACAAATAATCTCCTCCAACAGATCGCCTGGCGCATGAGGCATCCTCGTAGCGCGAATGCATTCATCGGTCTTCCGAACTACCGCTGGGTCGACTGCGTTCTGCTCCATAAACTCCTTCATTAGCTCCACGCTTTTTTCTTCATGTGTGGCTATGTCGGAGAATAAATGTCCGGTATCGTGAAACCAGGCAGCAGTATACAATGTCAGCATATCGTTTTCACTAAGCTGATAATGTGCTGCGATTTCCTGAACTCTCTCGACTACTTTCTGAGTATGTTCAAGATTGTGATAGGTAAGGTTTGGATGGTGATATTCTTCAAATATCCCAGTCACATGTTGAGCCACTTTCTTGTATATATTTTCTGTCATGGCTATATAGTTTTAGAAGTACAGGCTTAGCCTTGCACCGGCTGTGAAATTGAATAGAGTTTCTTCTTCTGAACTGGCGACAGTGACTGCGATATTGAAAAGATCAAATGGTGTATAGTAGAGACCAGCGCCAAAGGCATTGTGCCATACTGTTGAGGTTTCATTCCTGACCCAGACCCTGCCTATGTCGTCGAATCCTATAATGCCGAATGATCCTGGAAGAATTGGTGAACGTACAGTCTTCAGTCTGTAACGAAGTTCGACGCTGGCATAGGCCAAAGATGATCCTGAAAACCTGTTCTTCCTGAAACCGCGGAGAAAGTTCTGTGCACCGATATTCAGCGCCTGGAAGTACTCGTAGTTGTCGCTAAATATATGTCCGCCGCCAAGTCTGACCACGGCCAGTAGTCGTTCGTACTGAGCGAGGCTCGCATAGATGGTCATATGCGATTGAAGTCGGAACAGTGGAGTGCTGTTATTGTTTAGACCCGTATAGTACCGCAGCTCTGTGTTCCACAGGACTCCCCTGGTGGGAGTAAACTCACTGTTCAGGTTATTGACTGTCATGTCAGCCTTACCACCGATGTACGTCTTCAGTCCGTAAACATCTGACGAATCAATCCCTAGCGCTTCAGGGTTGCCCATTATGCGTCCGACATTATCCTCTGGTCTCATCCAGTAATGGTAAAAGGATGGGCCGATGGCTACACCAAATTTATCTGCAAAGTTTCTTTTTCTGACCTGGAAGTCGTTGACCATATATTTATACCTCACCCGGTAGTAATACATACTCTGATCCGGATCCCTTTTTGTTTCGTTACCCAGGCCGAAGAAATTGTTTAAGACAGGATTGTACAGCTCGTTGTTTGTGACGATATCATATTTTCTGAACACATGGTTAAAGATGCCCCGGTAGCGAATGCTGTAGGCATTATCGAAGAAGGAGTAAAGTGTCCTTAGACTATTCTCAGATTCATAGGGCTCACTTCTGAAACCATGGGTCCTGCTTGAATAGCCTAGTCCAATCATGAGACCATCCTCGCTGTTGAAGCCGAAGTTCACTTTAGGGAAGCTACGCGTGTCATAATTATACTCGAAGATTGAGTATCTGTTTACTTCAGGGTCAGGTTCCATCCGGTTCTTAGTCCGTTTACCAGAGAATAGCTGGTTTGGTTCGGTTGTAATATCGTAGACGAAGGTCTTCATCTTTCCGTCCACCCTGAATGTGTCAATTCCTTTGCCACCAATGAGCCGCACCCTCATGCCTCTTTTTCCTGAGATATTGAAATGATCATCACCATTGAAACCATATAGACGGATTTCCTTTGTGTCTTTATTGTTGAAAAGCCGGTCGTAGACCTTCATTGTTGTGTCCCCTTCTTTGTTTCTGGCAAAGACCTGGACCAGAGTTCCGGAATCGGTACCAACCACCTTGAAGTATTCCTGTTTATTGCTGCCGGTTACGTTGACCTCCTTTGCCAGGAACTTATAGTATTCCATTCCGGCATCGTAGAGTTTTGCCCGCCTGCTTCTGAGCTTCGACGCAATCGTATCACCGGAGATGGGGTAAATTTCTCTTGGCAATCTCCTTACCGCAGCGGTAATAGCAGTATCTGTCAGGTCGCTCGTAAACTCATTGATAGTTTGTTTCCAGTCCTTTTCTTCCAGGGCATTCAGAAAAAACCTGTCGAAGTCACGAGCAGAAAAACCGAGCCAGTTAACCTTTGGAATATCATATTTGAATCCCCGCATAAACGGCAATCGCTTCCTGGCTGCCCATTCCAGCACAAGTCCGTCGGAGTTGAAGAATGCCATATCGCGGTCTTTAGGTATGGGATGGTAGATCTTTCCTTTGCCGGTATCCAGCACTGCCCATTTCCACTGATCCATATGACGATCCCAGTCGCCAATCACAATGTCCAATAACCTTGCCCTGAGTACTTCCTTCTGATCTACCACATGATCATCTTCATCCAGCAGACTATTGATAACCTTTAGTGTACTCTTTGCA
>JAFAAT010000250.1 GCA_023426425.1 Bacteroidota bacterium
CGGCCAAACAAACCCAAACCAGTAAAAGGCCTGCGAATGGCCTGTCGCAGTGCCACCATTTTTACCTGCCACCACTCGTTTCACCAAGTTGTCCGGTCCTTGACCTGGCCCACCATCCGTGCCAGCACGGATAGTAAAATACCCGCAGCGGTGTATTGCACCCCCTCCTATGGCAGGATAGCTTTGCCTCCTGAAACATCTAAAATTCACCCCAAACCAACAACAATGAAAAGAATCATCCTCATCCTGCTGCCAGCCCTTATGCTGAGCGTCATCGGTTGTGACAAGAAAGACGACAACCCAAATCCAAACCCCAACCCTAACCCGAATGGCCCCACCCCGTTCATGCCTGCCGTAACCGGCAGTACACATGGTGCCTTCATAGCCATCAAGATGAACTACACCATGACCAACCCCCAGCTCCCGGTCCCCATCAGCCTCGAAACGGAAATGGGCGTAGCATCCGTCTATAGCGCCCCCGGCTCATCAACATTCGTAGACGCAGGCACAGTCTCACTAAACGATATCGACCTGGACAAACAAACCAACAATAGCTACATGAAGCTGGCTTCCATAGGCCAGGCCACTTCCTCTATGAACCTCTCCAGCGGCGCAAACTGGGCTGTCGGTGGCGCGGGAAGCGTGGCTGCATTCACCTATGACCACACCGCATCCTTCCCTAATTACACAGACTCCCTTCCATCAGTTGTAACCAAAACAAATGGCATCACTATCGACTTGTCCAGTACAAGCAACGCAGATTCTATCTACGTGATGGTTGCAGCCGGCAATCAGCACGTCATTAAAAGTTTCGCAGGGAATGCCACTTCTGCAACACTATCATCCTCCGATCTGTCAGCACTGCCCGCCGTCAGCGACAACACTGCCTTCCTCGAAGTCGTGCCTGTCCGCTTCACAGTGGCCAACGTCGGAGGAAAAGACTATGTATTTATCAAGGAAAAAGCTGTAGTGCGTGCAGTAAATATCAACTAGTTTCCATTTACCCCCAATCCTCCACTATCGTACGTTAGAGGGTGGATTTTTAAATCCAGCAGCGGGATCTATCGTGATCCTGCTGCATTTTTTTGCAAGGTCTCTCCATTATCCTCCTCCACAGCTGCTGCCGTAGAACCTTTTTGTTCTATCACTATTTCCTTCTTTTCCTTCACCATCGGCTCAGGCCTCTCGCACGACATCAATGCAAGCAGCGCCACTACTGATGTGATTAAAAAGACAATTACATATTTTCTCCACCACATAACATTCTGTTTGCCCAATCAGGGAAAACACTGTTCCATCAAACCCTACCGCTTGTTAAGAAAATATCAGTGGCCTCATCTTTTTATCATGCTGGTAAAACATACCCATGCCGGAAGGTCCTTCCATCCTGATCCTTAAAGAAGCAGTTCAGCAGTTCAAAGGCAGAAAGATCCTCGAGGCCAGCGGCAACCTAAAGACTATAAACCTCAGTGAACTCACCGGCAGAAAAATCATCGATTTCAAAAGCTGGGGCAAGCATTTCCTCATCCTGCTCCCAAAGTTGACCCTGCGTGTCCATTTCCTCATGTTCGGCTCCTACACCATCGACGAGCGCAAAGACAGGCCCGAACGCCTGCGCCTTGTGTTTACCAATGGCTCACTCAACTTCTATTCCTGTGCCATCCGTCCGCTGCAAGCTGATCCTGACGAAATCTACGACTGGAGCGCAGATGTGATGAATGAACAGTTTGATAAAAAGGCAGCACTGAAAAAGCTGCGGGCAGACCCCGAAGCCCTGGTCTGCGATGCGCTGCTTGATCAGGACATCTTTGCTGGCGTAGGAAACATAATCAAGAATGAAGTCTTGTACCGCATACGTCTTCACCCCGAATCCAGGGTTGGCAATTTACCTGCGCGTAGACTCAGGCAGCTGGTAGACGAGGCTGTGAACTACAGCTTTGACTTCCTTCAGTGGAAGAAAGCCTATGTGCTAAGGGCACACTGGCTCGCCCATAACAAAAAGATTTGTCCCCGCGACGGCCAGCCTTTCACCCGCAAACACCTGGGCAGAACAAACCGGAGGAGCTTCTATTGCGAGCAGTGCCAGAAGAAGTACTAGGGAGCGCCACTGTCGATTCACTAATTTTAAAGTCTAAGACCTAAGAGATGAAAATAGCTACCTACAATGTGAATGGTGTGAACGGACGCTTGCCAGTGCTGCTTCGCTGGCTGGAGGAGGCGATGCCAGACATAGTCTGTCTGCAAGAGCTCAAAGCCCCACAGGAAAAATTTCCACTGGAAGCCATCAACACAGCAGGATACAATGCACTCTGGCATGGGCAGAAAAGCTGGAATGGCGTAGCTATCCTCACCCGCAACCTGGAGGCAAAGGAGATCACGAGAACACTCCCGGGCGATGAAGAAGACCTGCACAGCCGCTATATAGAAGCAGACGTAGAAGGGCTAAGGATTGGCTGCCTTTACCTACCCAATGGCAACCCGGCTCCAGGTCCCAAGTTTGATTATAAACTGAAGTGGTTTGAAAGACTCACATTGCATGCCGCGGAGCTGATGAAGTCAGGCTTGCCGGTAGTCCTCACCGGCGACTACAATGTAATGCCCACAGAGCTCGATGTGTATAAGCCTGAGCGTTGGACAAAGGACGCTTTGTTTCGTCCTGAGTCAAGGGAGGCCTTCCATAGGCTCATGTCACAGGGATGGACAGACGCCATCAGGAAGCTGTATCCGGATGAGAAGATCTACACTTTCTGGGATTACTTCAGGAATGCTTATGAAAGAAATGCAGGTCTGAGGATTGATCATTTCCTTCTTAGTCCCGCCCTCGCACCACGCCTGACAGCTGCCGGAGTAGACCGGCATGTAAGGGGCTGGGAAAAGACCAGCGATCATGCACCTGTCTGGATTGAGATTAGCTAGCCTGCACGAGGTTATTTGGTTATGTCCTGCTGGCAAGTGGAGCTGTCCAGGGCCGGGTTTCGTTTCCTAACAGGTGGTTAACCGGTTGCAAAGCCCGCGTTAACCAGGCGGAATTAGTTGCACCATCTCCGCCACCGCCGCACCTTTACATCATCAAACGAAACAAAAACAAAACAACTCAAAAACACAAAAACAAAACAAAATGAAAAAGATCATCATCATCGCAGCAGCTTTCATCGGATTCACAACAGCAGCTAACGCGCAGAACACTCAAAATGCTTCTTCTAACGCAAGCCAAAGCGTGCAACTGCAGCTGAGCAACGCTCTTGAAATCTCCTTTACTTCAAACAACAACGCTACAGGAACTACCGTAAGCCTTCCCTTCACTACAGTTGCTCATTACGCAAACGGTGTAGAGAGCACAGAGCAGGAACTGAAGGTTCGTTCTAACAAAAACTTTACCGTTACCGTTAAAGCTGGTGGTCAGCACTTCAATTTCTCCAACGGTGGTAGCGTAAATCAATCGATCATGCCAGTTGCAATACTTGGACTCGCAGTAACTGACAACAACACTGGTGGACAACTCGGCCAGGGTTTCGGCACCAACTATAAGTCCTTGTCACACCAGACACAAACACTGATCACTAACGGTGACAAAGGTGGCAACCAAAAGTTTACAATACAGTATAAGGCTACACCTGGCTTTGCATATCCTGCCGGTACCTATACTACTGACATCACTTATACTGCTACACAGCAATAAACTGATAAAGCAAAATACAAAGCCCTCCTTATGATCAATAAGGGGGGCTTTTACATTTAACATGGCTCCTGTTACTATAATCTCTACAGGGCTTTATACCTAAGCCTTTCCGGAGTTATGTATGGTCTGCTATTCGGTTATGGTAGTACTCATGGTTGATCTGGAGAAGGCACCAAAATAACCCAGGGCTCCGCCGGAGAAATTAGAAATGGGATTGGCAGGTGCGGGTCCATTCTGGTTGGTGAGTACATCCCTCAGCGTGGTGAAAT
>JAFAAT010000135.1 GCA_023426425.1 Bacteroidota bacterium
GCAGTATTCACTGTGTCTCCCCAGATATCGTATGCAAACTTCTTGATACCCACTATGCCTGCAACCACCGGTCCGGAATGGATTCCCAGCCTGATATCAAAAGTTCTGTTTCCTAGCAGCTTCTTCCTTTCCTCCATGAAGTTTTTCATCTCCATAGCGGCTAATACAGTCTTAGCTGCATGATCCTCCACAGCATTGGGAAGTCCGCACACTGCCAGGTACGCATCACCGATGGTCTTAATCTTTTCTATCTGGTGGGAGGAAAGAATGTCATCAAATGCTTTGAAACAGGTGTCCAACTCAGTCACCAGTTCCTGTGGGGACATCTGTTCGCTGACCTTCGTAAAGTCCACAAAATCCGTAAATAGTACCGATACCTGGTCGTAATGCCTGGCCTCTGTGGCTCCGGTTTGTTTCAGTTCCTCTGCCACTTCCGCTGGCAGAATGTTGCGTAGAAGCGCATCCGATTTATTCTTCTCTTCCTTAAGTTCGTCATGCTTCAGCTCGAGTTCCTCTTTCTGGTGCATAACCTCTGCAGTGCGTTGCTCAACTAGTTGTTCAAGTTCTTCCTTTCTGGATTCGAGGAGGCGTTTTTTCTCCTGCTCCTGCTGCAGTGCCTGGGCAGAAAGCAATTTCACTTGTTCAAGCTGGCTCTCTAGCATCTTGTTAGTGCCGGCGTTCTCGCGGGCCAGGTAAACAGCCATCGAAATCGGTATACTGAGAATAGCGCCAGCCATGAGCAGAACAGCGATTACTCCACTCCAACCTGTCAACGACACAGTTGCACCACCTGAAAAGCCAAGCGAGGTAAGGAATACAATGAAAGCACAAAAAAACAAAATGCCTGAACCGACTATTCGCGACCCTGGCAAGCGTTTATATATCGCCCTGGACAAGACAATGATAGCTTCTAGTATTACCGTCAGCATCAGCACCAGGTAGGCTTCACCGTCATGAAATTCGAGCCTTACCAGGCTCAGAGCAAACACAATGACTGAAGCAGCTGCAATGATCTTAAACCTTAATTTCTTGCGGGAAAACATTTCATTGATAAGCCCCGAAAACCCGATGAACGACAAACACATAAACCCACTTAACACATAGGTGAGGTTGAGCTTCAGTTCCACATTTTCACTTGAGTAGAGAATCCAGGTCATAACGAAGAAACCCGCCAGCGTAAACGTGAAAATGCTGAAATAAAGATGCGCTTTGTTCTTTCTCCTGTATAAAAACAGGAACAGGTGTTGGAAAGCAAATATTGCAAAGACTCCAAAGAAGAAGGTGAATATAGTGCCAAGTGACAGCAGGGTTTCAGTTTCATTCTCTACCATGATGTCTGATCTGCCCAACTTGAAGTCAAAGCCCACTTCTTCCTGATAATCCGCCACTATTCGCTTGTAATCATAGCTGGCATACCGAACAGCAAAAACATGGTGCCCGGTATCTGTTAGCACAAAGCTTATCAGCCGTGTTTGTGGATCCATATAGGATACACTATCGCGCGGATGTACTGTACCATTCCTGACCAAAAGTTTGCCGTCAAGATAAACCTCGGACGCACCTAAATGAGCCACACTGAATGTTAGTGGCTGATTCACAAGACTGGTATCAACGCTGAAATGATACCTGAGCCACCCAATCCCTTGGAAAGGCAGCGTTGTAGAGTCTTTACCAGCCGCACCTGTGAGCTCTGAATCTGTAATTTCCCAGTTGCTGTCTGGGAATGTTTTCGCTGCACGGTTTGTATCATCACCTGGTGCATATAACCAACCCTCCTCAAGGTATCTGCTTTTCTTAAGGCTATCACGCGTGAGCAGCTTTATCGGTATGGCAAATGTCTCAGACCAACAGAAAAGGATAAGCAGGAGGCAGATAAGGTGTTTCATCAAAGATTCAAATTGTCGTAGAATATTGGTTCACTGTCACAGATCCTGCAGGAGATTCATTCTACCCACAAGACTCAGAGAGTGATCATTTGCCGTTAAATTACAATATCTAACGATTAGTAGCATCAATATGAATAGAAAGATTTGAGATTTCCCGTTCCAGCTGGTAAAGGTGCATAGCCGGACCCCAATAATCAGGCTTGGTGAACATTAATCTAAAACCGAACTTTTCAAAAAACCGGTACGCCAGCTGCGATGTACGCACTTCTACTAAGTTCACTCCAGCCACTTTGAGTGCTTCAAGGTGATGATCAATGAGTAGCTTGCCCAGCCCCATTCCATGACTCCCGGGATCTACAATAAACCAGGTCAGCAGTGCTTTCTGATCTTTGATCAGGTAGCCACCGCATGCAACGATCTCCTTCGCCCTTTCCACCACGTAAAATGTGGACACTTCACTACCGGCAAGGAATCCCATCAAATCATCATATTCGCGCGGATGGAAGAATTCCGGAGTGTTACTCAGGAACAAGTTCAGAATCGCTTCCTGATCTAAGGACCTGTAAGGCCGGAGGACGGGGACAGGATTCATCTCTATGCCTTTTCTTCCCAGACCTGTGCCAGATGCACCAGCATTTCCACCGATTTCTCCATGTCCTGTACGCTCACATACTCTTGTTTACTGTGGATGCCCATTTCGCCTGTAAACAGGTTGGGGCAGGGGAGACCCATGAACGACAGGCGCGAACCATCCGTTCCTCCCCTCACGCTCATTCGCGTCACCTCAAGTCCGGCACGTTGGTAGGCTAGTTCGGCATAGTCCATTACCTGAGGGTGCTTGTCCAGCACTTCCCTCATATTGCGGTATTGTTCTTTGATGATGAATTCGGTGCTTACGCCGGGGAACTCTCTTACCGTCTCGTCAACCAATGCCCTGAGCCGCTCTTCATGCTGCGCAAGCCTGGCCGTCTCGAAGTCACGAACGATAAAAGAAACAGATGCCTTTTCCAGTACTCCTTCTATCTGCGTGGGATGCACAAATCCTTCCATGCCCTCAGTAGTTTCGGGGCACCATTCATTCCTTGGAAGCTTGTCTACAAAAGCAGCAGCAGCTTTTATTGCACTCACCATCTTGTCTTTGGCATACCCGGGGTGCGCACTTATGCCATGAAATACAACAGTAACACCATCAGCAGAAAAAGTTTCTCCTTCCAGGTGACCACGCTCTCCACCATCAAGCGTATAGCCAAAGCTGGCGCCAAGTTTCTTCATATCCACTGCCTGCACCCCTCTGCCAATTTCTTCATCTGGTGTAAACAGTATCCTGATCTTTCCATGTTTTATCTCCGGATGCTGCACCAGGTAATTTGCCAGGTCCATAATCACTGCAACACCCGCCTTGTCGTCCGCACCCAGTAGGGTGGTGCCAGAAGCGGTAATAATATCATCACCAATGCGCTCTTTCAGGTAGGGGTGGTCCTTGGTGCTGATCACCACAGTAGGATCATCAGGCAATACAATATCCGAACCGTCGTAGTTCATATGCAGGATAGGCATCACGCCTGTACCGCTGCAGTCTGGCGCAGTGTCTACATGCGAACAATAACAAAGCACAGGCACAGCCTTATCAGTGGTGGCAGGTATTGTGGCATATACATATCCATGCTCATCCAGCTCAGCGTCCGGTATACCCATAGCATGAAGCTCTTCCACCAGCAACCGGCTCAGGTCTTTCTGCTTCTCAGTAGATGGCTGTGACTCTGATGCAGGATCACTTTGGGTGTCGATCTGCGCGTATTTCATAAAGCGGTTGGCAACGGTATGTTGATATCCTGGAAGACTCATAAGCTATATATTTGTAAAGGTAATTGTGCTCTTGCGGCCACAATAATAGGAAGTTTGGACCGGGGGAGCAATAGATGTAGTATGTATACGTGTCAATAGGTCGGGCTACTCAGTTACCATTACCGGAAAACTATCATCTTCCAATTCTACGACGGTAACGCTCATTTAGTCGACTATGTGGATTACCATCAAACATGTGAGTTATGATTAAAAGAGAAATGCCCCCCACTCATCCAGGCGAAGTTTTAAAGGAGATATACCTTGAGCCTCTTGGTATCTCTGTGACTGAGCTCGCAGGCAACATCGGTGTGGCGAGACGCACAGTGTCTTTAATTATCAAAGGCCATTCAGGGATCAGTGCGGAAATGGCTTTACGCCTTTCCAAGGCCTTCAATACTACTCCTGAACTCTGGCTGAATCTTCAGCGGTCACATGATCTCTGGTACGCGAGTCAAAAGGTATCATTGGAAGCCATTCGCCATTTTACGCAGAACAGGAATTCAGGAAAGGACAGGTAATACTAGCATTTGCTACTGGCGCTTTCAAACTACGCCATTTCTATGAATGAATATACAAGCGCAATACAGTAGTTTCACCTGAGGAAGTATGGTTACAAAAGCCATGATCAGGTTCAGCCAATTAATTTCAGATGCAGATCTCCGAACGAAGAAAATCGTCTTTGTTGGGCTGGCGGTTCTTTGTCTCCTGCCCTTCGTTTCTCCACCATTAGCCCTGTTGATGGGTTTGATTGTTGCCAACCTGATGGGTAACCCCTTAGCTGCACAGACTGCAATAGTTTCAAAATTACTCCTGCAAATTTCGGTGGTGGGACTTGGGTTCGGCATGAACGTGTTTAGCGCTATCAAAGCCGGTAGCCAGGGTTTGCTAGTTACAGTGTTTACTATTTTAGGTACCCTGTTGGCCGGGTATCTGATTGGCCAAATGCTCAGGGTCGACAAGAACACCACACATCTGGTTTCGTCTGGTACTGCAATCTGCGGAGGAAGTGCCATCGCCGCAGTTGCACCGGTAATCAATGCAAGCCGGGAACAAATTTCAGTGGCACTAGGTGCGGTATTCATCCTAAACGCCCTCGCTCTTATCATTTTCCCATTCCTGGGTCAGGCATTCAACTTGAGCCAGGTGCAGTTCGGCATGTGGAGCGCCATTGCCATTCATGATACAAGCTCAGTAGTGGGAGCAACTTCCAGTTATGGCCCTCAGGCCTTGGAAGTGGCAACCACAATTAAACTTGCACGTGCTCTCTGGATTATACCAGTTTCCCTGGCTTTCGGGTTTATCTACAGGAAACAATCAGGTAAGGTCAAAATACCATGGTTTATTGGCTTCTTTATGCTGGCCATGATCCTAAACACTTACTTTACACCTGTTCAGTTGCTATCGCCCTATCTCGTAACTCTCGCGAAGGCTGGTCTAACCCTGACGTTGTTCCTGATCGGGTCCAGTCTCACTATTTCCCAGCTGCGCACCGTCGGCATCAGACCGTTTATTCTAGCAGTAAGTCTTTGGCTGATTATTTCCGTCGCTTCACTGGGTGTAGTGATGTGTACACTTGATTGATTAGGGACAACTGTCTGCAGAGCCACTTTGGTCAGGCCTTTCTTCAAAATGTCAGTTGTAACAAACTACCTGTCCCGCCAATCCTGGATTGCCCTTATAATTCTCAGAGTTAAATGCCTGCCTGCCGCTCAGGCAGGCAACAATACTTGTATCGGTAAAATGTATTGCTACTACATGCAGCTATTGCGCCATTTAAACGACCGGTTTTATCAGGCAGAAAACAGTTTTAATATGCTCTAATCACAGATTTACGATAACACGATGTTGTATCATACATAGCGTTCTCGCACTTTCGATAATAGTCCTGATAAGCCCTATTTAAGTCGTACCCTTCGATAGCTACATTATGAAAAATGTTATCTTTCATCTTTTTAAGCGTTGCTTTCTTTGTGCTGGGCACATTCCCACCACCAAGTAATACATGATTAAAAAAATCAGAAAAATCATTATTTCTAAACCCTGATAAGCGATAGAAATTTTTATCACTGAAGTTGTAAGCAATCACATAATCACATTTACAAATCGGAGAAATGGAAGTGATTTTAAAAATGATGCAGTCACGAAGTCCTTTTAGCTGCAAAACAGTCGAGCTATAATTTTCAATAATCTTTTCAAAGCTGCTGTATTCGATGCTAATACTAAAGTTTGTAACATCTGCAT
This sequence comes from Bacteroidota bacterium, assembly GCA_023426425.1. Lineage (GTDB taxonomy): Bacteria > Bacteroidota > Bacteroidia > Chitinophagales > Chitinophagaceae > JAFIGV01. The sequence continues at coordinate 5,973 of JAFAAT010000135.1, forward strand.
GTACAAACATGATGGCTCGCATCTGTACCGTATCAATGCTAGTGGTTGCTTTAGCTGGTTTTCCATTGTACCACATGCTAATCAAAAATAAAAGTAAGATTAGAACTTTCTCTCTATTCATTTTTCGCTGCGCTTGTTTTCATAGTTTTCAATTTCATAGTTTATAGCATGTTCTTCACCATTACTCCTACCTCCGTCAATATGACCTAACGCGTGTACCATTGTACCTGTCATACTTATTACTTTAACAATATCATTAACCTTGACTACCTGCAGTCGTATTTTCACGAAATCGTTATTCTTGTCTGGGTTCCCCAGTCGCGCACTAATTCCTTCTGTAGTTCTTTGGCCTGTAGGGAAACCCCGACTATCTAGCATTAAAATTGGGTCATTTTGGGCACTGACATTAATATCAATCACTCCTCTGCCGAATGGATCAAACTTATCCCATTCAGCATATAATTGAGGATTTACATTTTGAAAATCCTGCAATACACTATTTACTATTGCTTCGAACTCTACTTCTTGGTTGTATCGGGAAAAAGCGTTGTCGAATTTTTTCTGTGCGGCGGTCAAATTACTCTTCAATGTCTTATACTCTTTAAAAGCCTCTCTATCGATTTTCTTCAGCCCTTTTAAGTCATCCTTCGACATGCCAGCATATTTGTTTAATGCTGCTTTAGCATTGTCCAGTTCGTTAGAGGCAGCGTCCATGTCTTTCTTAGCTGCCTCCTTTCGTGCAGTATGAACATTCACAAAATCATCTCCCATCGGGTCTTTATTCCATATCGGGTTACCGCCAAATACAGCATACGGACTTTCCCACGGTCTAATTACGGGATCCCTGTTCCATCTTCTACCAAGCCTCGTATCATATTCCCAAAACAACGCAGTGTTGTGATTTCCAATACCTGCGATTTCGTTCACCTTCTCCTGTCCGTTGAACCCAAACCTGTACGGATCATCAATATCATCACAAACCGTAACCGCCTTATTATAAAGATCATAAACGATCTCCCCTACCCGAACCGTCCCTATCGTCGCCGTCTCTATCTCCGCCTCGTCATCTACTAAGATAATCTTTTAATAGCCGATGTAGTGGGCGTAAAATACAACCTGTACTCACCTCGCGTCGACACATCCCTCCTCGTCAGCTCATAATCCACACCTTCCTCCTGCTCCTCCGTGATGCTGATCCTGAACTCCGCAGATATTCCGTCAATATCCACCATCACCTCATGCTCCGCACCTGCATTTACTTCCAGGCTGCCATAGCCACCATGATACGTTGTAACCTAAATAAAAAATCCCCTGAAAGGCGCACCAGACAAGGGACTGTTTTTCTTCTGTGGTTCCGTAGGGACTCGAACCCTAGACCCGCTGATTAAGAGTCAGCTGCTCTACCAACTGAGCTACGAAACCGTTTTTCGAAGCGCAAATATACAGGTTGCTTCGGTAAATTCCACAGATTCACCGGTTTGGCATAGTATTTCTCTGCATTCCCTTAAACTTCGCTATGAAAATTAGCTCCGCATTACTCGGCGGCCTCGCCGGCGCAGTCACCGTCACCATCCTCCACGAACTCATGAAACAAAATGTTTCCAACGCCCCACGCATGGACAAGCTGGGCATGGAATCCATTGAAGAAGGTCTTGAAAAAGCAGATCTACCCGTTCCCGACAAACAGGAACTCTTCGGCGCAGCTATGGTAGGCGAACTCCTCACAAACTCCCTCTACTACGCACTCGCAGGCATCGGAAAACGGGAAAACGCCACAAAAAAAGGTAGTGTACTGGGCCTCGCGGCTGGTCTCGGTAGCGTCTTGCTCCCCAAACCCATGGGCCTCAACGCCCGCCACAGCAATAAAACAGCTAAAACACAACTGCTTGCCATGGGACTATACCTCGTTGGCGGACTCGTAGCTTCTAAAGTCACTGAAATGCTCGACCGGGAAGTTCTCTGAACTTTAGCCCTGCTACAGCCCAGCTATATCCTAAAGGTCCAATAAATGTTCTATGACAACGGAGGAAAGACCCCAGCTTACCACCTATGAGACACCCATTGGTCACCCATGGACCACCCTTCAATCACGTTCAACGCCATTTTAATTAAAGCATTACTGAATGCATTTCTCCGGAGTTACTGAGCTTTCGAGCACTTTTTTCAAATACAGTACGTGCCTGCCTGGCAATGAATAAAAAGTGCAAGTATTTGCATCCCATTGCTCCCAGTTAACACCTGACTGTCTCCACTGTAACCCATCTTAGCAGCAATTTTTATTCCATCCACTCCCAGGCACTCTGGTACCCCCAAACCTGCTGCGCATAGGCTATGAAATCATCGTAAAAAGGAAACTGCGACAGGGTCGCACTGTCACCAACCACCACCAGCTTTTTCTTTGCCCGGGTCATCGCCACATTCATCCTCCTGATCTCGCTAAGAAATCCAATGCTCCCATCCGCATTACTCCGCGTCAGACTGATATACACCACATCCCTTTCCTGCCCCTGGAAACTGTCGATCGTATTCACCGCTATTTTTCCTTCATATGCTTTCAACATCTCGTCTCCCTCTGCCAAATCTTTCAGCCGCAGTACCTGTTGCTTATATGGCGAGATAATAGCTATCGAAGGAAAGGTCTCAGTAAAACGCTCCCTGATGTTTGCCACCAGGTTACTGCAATGCCGCAATAGCAGTGCCGCCTCCTCCGGATTCGAGATGTTCACACCCTGTACCAATTCCTCATACCCACACCCAGCTGTATCTATAAAGTTTAGGGGTTCCGCCTCAGGATAAAGCCGCTCGCTTGCCACAGAGGCTGCTGCCTTAAGCCGGTTGCTGTAAAACTCCCTCGAAGAAAACCCCATGATTGTCTCATGCATCCTATACTGTGTCTCCAGCAGGGTCACTGCTTCTGGATGCAATGCGGCCACCTTCTCCAGCAGGGTATTCCCAAGTCCTGCTTCTGCCGCCTCTTTCGATTTAATCGTAGGTGGTAGTTGAAAATGATCACCGGCAAGAATCACTTTCTCGCCCTTCAGTATGGGTATCCAGCACGCCGGCTCCAGGGCTTGTGCCGCTTCATCAATCACAACAGTCCTGTACTTCCTGTCCCGAACTGTATAATGATTAGCACCCACCAGCGTAGCTGCAATCACCTGTGCCTTGCCTAGCGCATCCTGCATCACATAGTCTTCCATTTGCTCCACATCTTTCATAATCCGATGGGCCTCCTGGAAGAGTGCTTTGCGTTGCTCCCGCTCTGCCTTCCCAAACTGCCGCTTATACTTATGCGCCAGGTTTTTATACTCCGCCGCCTGCTTTTTTAGCTTGCGAATCTCCTTGTTGCTGCTATGGTTCACAATGGCTGCATCCAGCGTCAATGAGTTCAGCCTTTCCGATACTCTTGCAGGATTGCCCACCCGCAATACCTTAATCCCCTCCAGCGAAAGTTTCTCTGCAAGCAGGTCCACAGCGGTGTTGCTGGGCGCTGTCACCAGTACTTGTTGTGGCTCTTCACTGAGTAAGGTTTTGATCGCTGCCACCAGGGTGGTAGTCTTTCCCGTACCCGGCGGTCCATGCACCACCGCCAGATCCTCGGCAGTGAGTATCTGTAATACTGCCGCCTGCTGGGCCTCATTCAGTTCGTCTGGAATTTGAAGTTTTTCCTGCTTATAAAACGTGGGTGTCTTTGCACCTGTAAGCACCTGAACCAACCTGTTTTTCTCAGCCACTTGCGCAGCCTGTCTCAGTGCAAACCTCATTTCTTCATAGCTGTTTTCATCAAACAGCAGATCCACACCAAGCTTGCCTTGTTCCACCCAGTCTGGCAGTTCATCTGTCCGTAGTGTAATCTTCAGACGGTCACCACTCTGCCAGTTGATTATTCCATCAATACGATCGTTCGCAGGATCCACATTAGAAAAGAGACTTGCAGAAGACCCAAACCTCAACTGATGGCTGATATCCTGGTGAGTCACGCGTTCAACTTCCACAGTGAGGTATTCACCCCTGCCGATTTCACTGCCGCGAATGGCCACAGGATACCAGGCCAGCCCCGCCGCCCTCCTTTCCTTCACCGACGACCGCTCCATCAGCAGTTGATAGGAGCGCCTGTCTTCTTCCCGTTCAATCTGAAGTAGTTCCTCTAATCTTTTGAAATAGTCCATGCCTGAATTACCGCCACTGCTTACTGACTAACCAATAGTGACCGCCAAAAGTATATACTATGCACTGGCATTTCAATTATCGCCGGTAGGAATAATGCTTCTTAAGAAAGCTAAATGCATTCGCGATCTGATCACTCACTTCCGCACTATTGTCTTTCAATTTCACACTAAAGACACCGCTTTTAAACTGAGTTTTACTCAGTCTGCTGTTTTCAACAATAGACTCCGTTGCTGTAGTAATATGAAGTGCACCATTGCGCAGATACACTCTTTCAATATCTCCCACCGGAATGGTAGTACGAAGCAGGTCCGGCTCGCGCTCACCATAATAGGTGTGATACTCAACTACCAGCAGGCCTTTCTCAAAAGCATATTTGAACCGTCGCTCATAGTAGCCGCTGGCTGTATCCCATCCCAGATTCAGGTTGTCTTTTTTGAAGATCTCCCGTGGTGTGTATGCCTCGAGCGTTTTCACCAGCCATTGCTCAGTGGAGTCAATAGTTGTGATGGCTGTGAGTCCGTACGCAGGAATGTCGATGCTGGAACCAGGGCTGTTTACTCCTCCCTGGTAAATGGGTGTCTCTGGCGCCGGAGGTTTATAGGTGTCGTCACCGGTAAAAAAAGAGAAGATCATTGCAGAGAATCCTATAGAACCCGCGGCAGCTATAACACCCACTTTATACAGCTGCCGTTTCTTTCTGTGGAATGCCCCCGGAGCTGACGCTCTCTCCCCGAACGAAACCTCCTGTGGCATGGCCTGTTCTATAAGCTTGTCGTAGACAATCTTCCGGTTCCTGTTAGTGAGCACTTCGTAGGCTTCTGTCAGGTCTTTAAATCGTTCCTCGAAAAACCTGTCGCCGTTGTTTTTATCAGGGTGAAACTTTGTACTCAGCTTTCGAAAAGCAGCTTTTATTTCCTCTTCATCAGCTGTTCGCGGGATTCCTAATATGTAATAATAGTCTTTCAATGGCAGTTCTTGTCTCTTTCTACACAATTTTTATTCCTTCAGTGGACTAAACGGCATAGTGCGCGGCGAAGCGCTGATTCCCAGAGTGGTATGGTTTTCCTGGCAGGCTTAAAAAAATACCTACCAATGAGAAAATGGATCATTACTATCATGAGCGCAACGCTCGCAATCGTCACAATATCTTCCTGCAGTAAGGACGATGATGATAACACCAATTCAAACGCCGGGGAAGCTACAGTAAGCTTTCGCCTCACCGACGGTCCTGCTGACTATGATGCTGTTTACCTTGACATCCAATCAGTTGAACTAACCATGAGTGGCAGCGAACCCGTTGTGCTGACTCCTGTGCGCCCCGGACTGTATGATGTATTGAAGTTTAGAAATGGTACCGACACTCTGTTGATGATGGCCGAAATACCTACAGGTACAGTGCAACAAATGAGATTAAAGCTGGGGCCGAACAGTACCATTGTGGTGGATGGCCAGTCCTATCCGCTGAGCACACCTTCCGGACAGCAAAGCGGAATTAAGCTCAACCTCAACCAGGAATTTGTAGCGGGCAATGCCTACGATGTATGGATAGACTTCGATGCAGCCAAGTCAATCCTGCAAACCGGAAATGGTCAATACAAGCTCAAGCCGGTAATCCGCGCCTATTCTTCACTAACCGACGGACGGATCAAAGGCTATGTTGAACCATTACATTCCCTTACGACTGTCTACGCTGTCTCCGGCATCGACACCTTCGCCGCAATTCCTGATCCCATCAATGGTTACTTTAGGATCAGTGGTCTGCCACAGGCTACCTATGATGTATGGTTTGATACAGATGCTCCGACGCTTCAGGACCAAATGATACCTAATGTGCAGGTTGTCTACGGAACAGAAACAAACCTCGGAACGATCACCTTACTACCTTAGACGAGAAAGAAAGATACAATAGGGGGTCACATGTTTATGGATTCCCGCCTGCGGGTCCCGGCTATCCGGGATCATCCCAGGCATTAGCTAAATAACGATGTCCAGGCCATAGTAACCCGGGATCCCGGCGCTATCTCCTGTGGCCCTTTTAGAATTTAAACATTCTCTGTTTTGAATTTGTTTCGGATTTCGATATTCGAATTTCGAATTTCCACTCACGTTCTCAAGCGCCAGTGCCTAACGCTATTGACCCCGAAGGGGTCAAAGTTAATAGGGTCCCAAGCAACCCATTTGCTACGACCCTGAAGGGGTCGAACCTCATCCAGGAAGTGGAAACTTATGTGCCATGTATCGACAGCACCCGGTAGCCTATGTCTCGCGCAGCACCTCCCACGCAGGATTCTCGCGCAGGAAATAGAAATCCTCAGCCTGGCAGCACAGTAGTAACACAGCACAATAGTAAGACACCCGCCATCACGGCGTCTTTGATGGCGGGCGTCCTTTTGCGCCACTTTTGGACGAGCAAAAGTGGCAGAAGATCAGGTCATGCCGGGCATTAGCTAAATAACGATGTCCACGCCATAGTAACCCGGGATCCCGGCGGGACCTACTCTGCCCTTTTAGAATTTAAACATTCTCTGTTTTGAATTTGTTTCCCCGGGGAGGTCTATAGGTTCAGGTAAAAAGGCCTCAACAAGTTCACAAACTCAGGGGTGTACGCACCTGTGCGGTCGCGAATTACCAACTCTTCTACAAATAGGCTACGCTGGTTCCTGCTACAGAGACTTACTATTCGATTTGCTGCTGCTCCAGCTTTGGGTACTATCTCCAGCTGGTGAAAAATATGCCATCCCTCCTGCTCCACCAACTTCCTCCATTGTTCAAATTCATTCACCGGCAGAAGTATAGAGCCGTACCCGTTATCGTCCAGAAGTTGATCCATCGACTGAAGCAACTCACCCATTCCCAAATGCAGGTCGTGTCTTGCTACATTCCTGGCCTGCTCAGGTCCGCGTAAGGCATTCTGAAAAAAAGGAGGGTTGCAGATGATCAGGTCATAGCCTTTCTCCAGCGCCATGGTTCTTACATCGCCATGGTGCAAAACCATCCGGGTAGCCCAGGGACTGCCCGCAATATTCTCTGCAGCCTGTGCAGCGGCGTCCGCATCTATCTCCACGGCATCTATTCTCAGCTCCGGCTGTCGCTGCGCCAGCATCAGCGACAACAACCC
>JAFAAT010000144.1 GCA_023426425.1 Bacteroidota bacterium
TCTTCCGCCCCCTCATATTGAGGCATAAACACGTTCATCACTTCACTCAGGTGCATTCCCGGACGGAAATCAAAAAAGGTCTTGTCGTCATTGAGCACCGCAATACCCTGCAGGTGACAACGCTGGCAGATATTATTCTGCAGCTCTGTGGAAAGCCTCCTCGGGTTTACGATCGAGTAATCCGGTCCCTTGGAAGTATCGACAATAATCCCGCTTTGCTTTTCTGCCACATGCAGGCTACCCGGTCCATGACAACGTTCACAGTCGATACCTGTCTTCAGTGACACATACTTGTTCAGGCTGTTCGGCACAAATTCAGGGTATCCATTGTGACAGGTCATACATTCACTTTGTATCAAGCGCGTAAACCTGCTGCTGGCACCCTTCTCAAATCCCGGTGCCTGATCCCATTTTCTTTTCTGGGTATAAAATGTAATCGGAGCCTGGTAGAGATAGCCGTTGATGCCAAATATGTGGGAGTTGGTATGTTGCCCCGAACCAATGATGTAGTCAATCTTCTGCTCGAACTTATGAACCGTATCTCCTCCCTGCAATCTATACTCCAGGATATAGAGTGAATCGCCCTTCCAGAATGGTTTGTAGTAAAAGTCCAGCACGTCATCATAAACCACTGCATGCGTACCAAAGTCCGCTGCAGACTTCTGTTTTGTCGCGTAGTGAAAGGACTGCCCCATGCCCGTCTGGATATAGGTTTCATATACATCGCTATGGCATCCTCGGCAGGTTTCCATCCCCACGTAGGTGACCGTGGTGTCATATACATTCCTCCACGCCGAAGTCAAGACTTCAGTGTCTGTCTTTTCAGTTTCACCACAGAAAAAGCTGGGCAGTGTAATGCCCACCAGTAACATCGCCAGTAACACATTTCTCAGATAGCGGGACCGCATGTCCTATAAAGTTAACTAGCTTCAGCTATTTGATCCTAGTTAAAGATTGCCAGTGTGTAATTAGATTTTCCTTTTTGTATCAGCAGGTAGCGCTCGTTCAGTAATTGTTCGGATTTTACCCGGTAATCTGCAGAAGGCACTTTCACTTTATTAATGCTAAGGCCACCGTTCTGGATCAGCTTCCGTGCCTCTCCTTTTGAAGGCACAACCTTCTGTTCGGCAAGAAAGCCGACGAGGTCCAGTCCTTCTCCATCCAATGCAGTTTTCTGTCCGCTCACCTGCGGCACTCCTTCCATCACTTCCAGCAGCTGTCTTTCATTTAGTGATTGCAGGGCTTCCACCGTTGCCTGTCCGAACAAGATCTCTGAGGCACGCTGGGCAAACTGCAGTTCTTCCGCCCCATGCACCATGGTTGTAATTTCCTCAGCAATTGCTTTCTGAAGCTGCCTGAGATGAGGAGCATTTCTATGAGCTTCAATCATTGCATTGATCTCCTCCACAGGCCTGAATGAAAAAGAGAGCATCGATTTTTCTGCATCAGCATCCGGCAGAGTGAGCCAGTATTGGTAGAACTGGTAGGGCGAGGTGCGCTCCGCATCCAGCCAGATGGTCCCTGATTCTGTCTTGCCAAACTTGCTGCCATCAGCTTTGGTGATCAGTGGACTCGTCATACCAAATGCTTCACCGCCAGCTTTTCTCCGCACCAGCTCAGTACCCGTCAGGATATTTCCCCACTGGTCGGCACCACCCATCTGAAGCTTGATGTTCTTCTGGGTGTACAGGTAGTAAAAATCATATCCCTGGATAAGCTGGTAGGTGAACTCAGTAAACGAGAGTCCGGTCTCCAGTCGCTTCTGTACCGACTCTTTCGACATCATATACCCTACCGTGATATGCTTTCCTACATCCCTGATAAAGTCAAGAAAAGAGTACTCCTTCAACCAATCATAGTTGTTTACCAGCTCTGCTGCATTTGCCCTGGCAGGATCAAAATCCAGGAATTTTTCCAGCTGCTTTCTGATACCCTCACAGTTTCTGTCAATGGTTTCCCTGTCCAGCAGGTTCCGCTCTGCAGATTTACCGGTGGGGTCACCGATCATACCGGTTGCACCGCCTACCAGCGCATATGGTTTATGTCCTGCCAGTTGCAGCCTGCGCAACAGCGTGATCTGAAGCATGCTTCCCACATGCAGGCTTTCTGCAGTTGGGTCAAAGCCAATATACCCACTGGTCATCTCTTTCTCCAGTTGTTCCGCTACTCCCGGCATGATGTCATGCACCAGGTTTCTTGCCTGTAGTTCAGCTATCAGATTCATTCTTAGAAATTCAGAAGCGCAAAAATAGGTTTTCAGCAGCGGTTTCCTGTGGCGCATGGATTTCATGCCTAAAAACTGCCGGGGACACTTGACTTCTTTAAAAAAAAAATTTCCAAAAACTGGGTTACCTTTTCCCGTTTTTGGTATTAATATACGGCCCTTTCTTGCACTGCTTCCGCCATTGCCATCGCCAATGCTAGCGCCACAGCCACAGCCAAGGCCAATGCCAGCGCCATCGCCAAGGCCAATGCCAGCGCCAAAAGCCAAACAATTATAGAGACCTTATAGAGACCCTATAGAGACCTTATAGAGACCTCATAGAGACCGTCGGTGCTGTCTCCTTAACACCACCGCCCTGTCCCGGTAATACCCGCGCCCTGTCTCCCCGCAATATAAACCACTCAATCCCCGCGCCAATGCCGCCTCTACTCTCTTGCTTAGTAGATCGGCTTTCTATTCTTTCCAACACTTCTTGAATCACCCTGTTTCCCCGCCTCCCTTCCTCGCAACCGCCCTGATTTCAGCCCAATAAATAAGGCATCGGCCAATTTTTTTCATCCCTACAAAATAAAATATCAAATTTCCCGTTATTACATCGTGGTGGGTGAACAGGCCCGGGCAATACGCTTCCCCGGCCTTCTGAGCATTATGTCTTAATTTTAAACATTATACGCTACAAGCTTAGATGAAATTCAGACTTCTTACCACCGTCGCCCTGGTGCTCTGCACCAAAACCCTGCATGCCCAGACTCGCATCTATGTCAACGAATATCTCAACATAGGCGTCGGTGGCAGAGGGCTCGGTATGGCTGGCGCCCAGGCAGCCTCAGTAAAAGACGTCACCTCAGGCTACTGGAACCCCGCAGGGCTCATGAACATAACCTCCGACCTGGAAGTTGGCCTCATGCACGCTGAGTACTTCTCCGGCAATGCCAAATACGACTACGGCAGCGTCGTCAAGCCGCTCAAAGACAAAAACCGTGTGGTCGGCCTCTCCGTCCTCCGATTCGCCATAGACGATATCCCCAACACCATCGACTATGTCCAGCCCGACGGCTCCTTCGATGAAAGCAAACTCAAATCGCTGTCCGCAGGCGATTACGCTTTTCTCCTGTCCTATGCACAGGGCCTGAAGATCTTCAAAAACCCGGACATCGAAACCTTCGTAGGAGGAAACGGAAAGATCATCTACCGCCACCTCGGCACCATGGCCAACGCCTGGGGATTCGGAGTAGACATCGGCATACAGGCCAGGTACAAACAATGGCTCTTCGGTGTGATGGCCAAGGACATCACCACCACCTACACTGCCTGGAGCTTCAACCTTACCGAACGCGAGAAACAGGTTTTCTACCAGACAGGCAACGAAATTCCCGTTAAATCATACGAGGTAATGATGCCCCGCCTCAACCTCGGCGTCGCCAGGAACATCCTTAAACCAGGAAAGTCCATCCAGCTGCTTGCCGAAGCTGGCGTCGATGTCACTACCGACGGCAAGCGAAACACCCTCGTAAGCACAAAGCTCATAAGCTTCGATCCCAAGCTGGGTCTTGAAGGCAGTTATAAAAATACCATATTTCTCAGGGCAGGCATAGGCAATTTCCAGCGCGTACTGGATGACCGCGATACTGCCAACCAAAAGAAGTTTACCATCTACCAGCCTTCTGTAGGTATAGGTGTAAAACTCAAACAGGTAAGCATAGACTATGCATTCACCAGCCTCCAGGCCCAGGCAAACCCGCTATACACACACATCGTCTCGCTTCGACTGATGTTCACGAAGCCAGTCAGCCAGAAATCAAAAACTACAAACGTACCAGCCAAACTGCCATAATCTCTTGTTATGAACAAGATCAAATGCTTTCTTTCAGTTCTTTGCTTCCTCGCCGGCAGCCAATCCTTTGCCCAGCAGTACGGCAATGAATGGATCGACTACTCGCGCACCCACTACAAGTTCAAAGTGGGCAAAGATGGTGTCTACCGGATCAATAAGAACACCCTGGATGCAGCAGGTCTGTCCTCCGTTAGTGGCAACCAGTTCATCCTCTACAGGGACGGCAAAGAAGTGCCCATCTTTGTTTCCAACTCCGGTAGCTTGGGCGCAAACGACTATATAGAATTCTATGGCAGAAAAGCGGATGGCTCTCTCGACAAACAACTGTACGAAGATCCCCAGTGGCTTCCCAACGAAAACATCAGCCTCTTCACAGATTCCGCAGCCTACTTCCTCACCTACAACACTCAGACAAACCACGAGCGTTTCATCCAGGTTCCCAACAATATACCCGGCACTCCTCCGCCCCTAACACCCTTCTGCCTCTTCACTGTAAACCAGTCTTTCACAAAACAGTTCGTATCAGGTAGGAATGTCGTAGATCAGGAGCATATCCCCCTCTCACTCTTCGACAGAGGTGAAGGCTACGTGGATACCCTGATCGGGGTTTGGCTTCCACTTAATTATTCAGTACCTACACCCAATGTGGCTTCCGTCTCCGCCACAGCACGGATACAATTTTCCGTGGTTCGCAATGCCTATACAGCCCTGCAGCTACCTTTCACTGCTTCCATGAACAACCAGCAACTGGTTGCCGCAAACCTCCATCAGTATTCCACCAATCACTTTACCGCAAACACCAGCACCAACTCTCTTTCTGCAAACAACTCATTCCAGTTCGCTGCAACACCCGTAGGCGGTAACTATGATGCTTATGGTATCTCCTATATAGAAATCGAATACCCCCGCAATTTCGATATCTCTGGGCAGCATACGCTTCCCTTCCGCCTCAACCCCAGCTCCTCCGCCGAATACCTGGAGTTTACAGGGTTCTCCGGCTCAGCCACCCCTCGCCTCTACGACCTCACCAATAAGAAAGTCTACGATGGAAATACCTCAGTAGCCGGTAAGGTGAGGTTCATGCTCGACCCCTCTTTCACTGAACGCGAACTTGTCCTGTACACAGAACCATCCGCAGCAGTAGCTCCCATCCCTTCCCTGGAAACTATCAGCTTCACCAACTTCTCCAACGCCGCTAACCAGGGCAAATACATCATACTCACCCACCGCAACTACGAGGCCATCACCAATGGCAGAAATTATATCGATGACTATAAAAACTATCGCGCTTCTCTCACCGGTGGCGGTTACAACGTCGTCGTCGCAGATGTCAAAGAGCTCTACGACCAGTTCGCCTACGGCACAGATATTCACCCGCTTTCAGTAAGAAACTTCCTCCGCTTCGCCTATGACAAATGGACTTCAAACCGTCCCGAAAACCTGTTCATCGTCGGCAGAGGACTGCTCTATCATAAATACCGCAGCTATCTTCAGAATCCTACCCTCTACCCCTACACAGCCATCGTTCCTACTTACGGAGACGTGGGCGCAGACATGAATTTTGTCAACTTCCTGCCTGGTCGCAAACAGGCCATGAACGTGGGTCGTCTCTCTGCCTGGAATCCGCAGGAGATAGGAGTCTACCTTGACAAGGTGAAAGCATATGAGGCTGCAATCACCTCCCCTGCGATGCCAACCCACCAACAGGATTTCTGGAAAAAGCAGGTGCTCCACATCGTAGGAGGTAAGACCAAAAGCGAGCAGGAAGGAACGCTTCTGCCTACCATGCAAAACGCAGCAGCCATCATTTCTGACACTGCATACGGTGGTCAGGTAACTACCATCCTGAAGAACACAACCAACCCCATCGACCAGATTAACAACAAAAGCATTGACAGTCTGGTAAATAACGGTCTCTCACTGATCACTTTTCATGGCCACGCTACTCCAAATGGCTTCGAACTTAATCTCAACAACCCTGAGAGCTACAACAGCTCACCCAGGCTGCCTCATTTTATAGCCCTCGGCTGCGATGTGGCACAGATATATAACCTTTCTAGTAGCATTAGAACTGTCAGCGAACGGTACCTCTCTACACCCACAGGCGGGTCGGTTTCAATGATCGCTAGCAATACCCTCCAATACCCAGGCTTTCATGCTGGTTACCTGGCCACGGTGTACCACAGCATGGGCAAAAGAAACTACGGTGGCACCATCGGCGATCATCATCATTTTGCTTATGATAGCCTGCTAAACATTGCTTCAGACTTCAACTACTTCCACCTCGAAAGCATGATCCTCCAAGGCGATCCCGCTCTTCCCCTCTTCAGCCCTCAAAAACCAGACTATCACGTTGGCGCCGACAGAATCTCCAGCATCCCCGCCAACGTCACCACCGATCTCGACTCATTCAGGCTAAGAATAGTAGCCTTCAACCTCGGACGCGCCGTCAAAGACACTGTTTCTGTCAGGGTAGAGCATATCAACCCCGCAGCCACCAGCACAGTCGTCAGCACTTTCAAGCTCATCCATCTGCTTAATTCTGACACAGCCTTCGTCTCAGTACCCCTTGACAAACAGAACGACCTTGGCCTTAACAAATACCGTGTCACCATCGACTACGACAATAAGTTTGATGAAATGAGCGAAGCCAATAACACCGCCACACTCGAACTCTTCATCTACTCCGACAATCTCGTCCCCGTCTACCCACACGAATTTGCCATCATCAACAAACAAAACATCACCCTCAAAGCCTCAACCCTCAACCCATTCCGTCAAATGGGCCGCTACCGTCTCGAACTGGACACCACCGAGCTTTTCAACAGTCCGCTGAAACAACAAGCCCTCATCTCCAGCCCCGGTGGTGTCATCAAATGGACACCCTCCATTTCCTTCAACGATAGCACTGTCTACTACTGGCGCACGGCTTTCGATAGCCTGGACAATGGCGACTACAAATGGACCAACAGTTCTTTCATCTACCTGGCCAATGGCACTCCCGGCTGGAATCAGTCGCACTACTTCCAGTACAAAAAGAACGGCTTTAATGGCCTGACCTACGAGTCCGACCGCGTCTTCAAATACCCTACAGGAAGCAATCTGCTTACGGTCTACCAGGCAGTTTTCAGTGAAAACGGCACCACTCCATGGAATACAGCAGACTATGTAAAGGTGATGTTCAATGGCAACGATATCCAGCGCCTGGGCTGCTGGCCCTGGGACGGTACCCTACAGATTATGGTCTTTGATCCCACAACCAACGCCCCCTGGAAAAACGACTCCCTGAACGGAACCTCAGGTGCCTACCCATCCTGCGCCACCAACAGAAATATCTACGCATTCGAATTCCCCGTCTGGGAAACCAACGGCCGTAACAAAGCCAAACATTTCCTCGATAGCATTCCCATAGGTCATTTCGTCCTCGTAAGAAATATCATCAACCTCGGCAAGTACACCGAATCCTATGCCGAAGACTGGAAAGCCGACACCACCGTCAACGGCCCCGGCAACTCCCTTTACCACTCTCTCAAGAACATGGGCTTCAGCCAGCTCGACTCTTTCAACCAAAAGCGGGTCTTCATTTTCTTCAGCAAAAAGAACGACAACTCCTATCCCGTCCACCAATACTTCGGCCAGAACATTCAGGATACGCTGATGAAAGATTTCGTACTTCCCACCTTCCGCACCTCCGGTCAGATGAACAGTACGGTCATCGGACCCGCCCGCCAGTGGAATCAGCTAAAATGGGCTTTCAGCGCCAGGGACAATAAACCACAAAACGACAAGCCTTTTGTCAACGTCATAGGCATAGACACCAATAACGCCAGCACCATCCTCTACTCAGGCATCGCAAAGGACACCACCCTCTCCTTTATCAGTGCAGCCCAATACCCCAACCTCCGCCTGGTCTGGACCAGCGCCGACTCTGTCGACCTCACCAGTCCCCAGCTCAACTATTGGCGCGTGCTCTACAGCCCTGTGCCAGAAGCCGCCCTCAACCCCGCCGCACACCTGGTCTTCAAAGACAGCCTTGATGCAGGCCAGATGATGGATTTCTCAGTAGCCATCGAGAACCTCACCGACATACCCATGGACAGCATGCTGGTCAGGTACAAGGTCATCGACGAAAACAGCGTCACTCATCTACTGGGCGACAGACGCTATAAAAACCTGGCAGGAGAAGACACACTCCACGCCTCCATCTCCTTCGACCCTATCTCCTATCCGGGCAGGAATGTATTCTTTATAGAAGCAAACCCCGACAACGATCAGCCGGAACAATATCACCCCAACAACCTGGGCTACCTGCCTTTCGAAGTCATCGCCGACAAAAGAAATCCGCTGCTCGACGTCACCTTCGATGGCATCCACATCCTCGACCGCGACATCGTCTCTGCCAAGCCTTTCATCAAGATCACGCTCAAAGACGAAAACAAATACCTCCGCCTCGACGATACTTCCTTGCTTCTGCTAAGGATCCGCTATCCTGATGCCAACCACACCAGTCAACCGGTCGTCATTCCCTTCGATGGCACCATCTGCAAGTTCATCCCCGCCAAACCGGGCGAACGCAACGAAGCAGTCATCGAATACCGCCCCACCTTCACCCAGGACGGCATCTACGACCTCATGGTCAATGGACGCGACAAAGCAGACAACGTAGCCGCCGCCAGCGACTACCAGGTCTCCTTTGAAGTCATCAACAAATCCACCATCACGAACATCCTCAATTACCCCAATCCATTCTCCACCTCCACCGCATTTGTATTCACCCTCACCGGCTCTCAGGTGCCCACACAGTTCAAGATCCAGATCATGACGGTCACTGGAAAGGTCGTGCGTGAAATCACCAAACAGGAACTCGGACCCATCCACGTCGGCCGTAACATCACAGAATACAAATGGGACGGTAAAGACCAGTACGGCCAAATGCTCGGAAACGGCGTCTACCTCTACCGCGTAGTCACCGCCCTCGATGGCAATAACATCGAAAAGCGCCAGAGCGCCGCCGACCGCTTCTACAAAAATGGCTATGGCAAAATGTACATTATGAGATAGTTTCTTCCACCTCTTCCACCAGGATCAATAACGAAGCGGGAACAACAAACTCCCGCTTTTTCATATTAATAGAATCACTCAATTTATCCCGGCCCAAAGCCTCCCAAACCGGGCTTCAACTCCTCAGTTTTTTTTTTGTGAACAAAGGTTACGCAAAGATTACGCAAACGTTACACAAACGTTACCCTAATGCTTCCCCCAGACCCCCCAGTCGCACCTCATTTCCAGCCGCCCACCGCCTCCAATTTTTCCCTCCTGTAAATACCCTTACTTTCACTGATTTTGTTTTTCAAAAATTGTTACTATCTTTCGCTATCGTCATACTAAAATAGAAGCGTCTTGAAACGGATTTTACTCTCGCTGCTCATACTTATTCCCTTTTGTGTAGCTGCTCAACGCCCTGCTCCCAGACCGCACCATGAGATCGGATTATTTGCTGGCGTCAGCAATTATTATGGGGATCTACAGTCCGAGTGGTTTCCAGAATACGGTTACAAGCCTAACATGGGTATAATATACAAGTACTTCATGCACCCTCGCATCGGCTTCAGGTTTGGTGCCAACTACACCCGCCTCACCGCAGCCGACAGCCTTTCAAGCATCCCCTTCAACCAGCAACGTAACCTCCGCTTCGAAACCGGACTCTTTGAGGTCCACGGCGGCGTGGAAATCAATCTCCTCGCAGTCGATTTCGACCGCGCCAAGATTAGCCCCTATGTTTTTGGTGGCATCGCAGTGTTCTACCACAATTCCTTCACCGACGGTCTCAATGGTGAAAAGGTCTACCTCCGCCCACTCAGCACCGAAGGTCAGGGAATCCCCGTATACCCCGACAGGAAACAATACAACCTGGTCAACGCATCATTCCCCGTAGGTGGTGGTCTTAAGTTCTTTATCGGTAAAACTCTGATGATCACTACAGAAATCGGCTTCCGTTACACTACAACCGATTACCTCGACGACGTTAGCAAGTCCTACGTCCACAGAGATACGCTTTTCGCCTACCGTAGCCAGCAGTCTGTAGACCTTGCCTATCGTACCGACGAACTGCTCGGACCAGAAAGCCAGATGATCTATCCAACTTACCAGACCCAGCGTGGCGACAGCAAAAGAAATGACTGGTACTGGTTCGGCGGCATCTCTGTTGCCTTATATCTCGATGCCTTCGGAAACATGAAGGAGTACTGGCAGGCTAACTGCCCCGGACTCTTCGGACGCAGGTAATTGCTGCAATCAAGAAATAAATAAAGCTGACCGTGAGGCCAGCTTTTCCTTTTTTATAACTCAGACAGCTTCAGTGGCGGCAGTACTTACTTCTGCACCGCCTTATGCCTCTTACACCCCACAAGATGATCGTTTACCATACCCGCTGCCTGCATAAACGCATAGCAGATCGTTGACCCCACAAACTTAAATCCCCGCTTCTGCAGGTCCTTGCTCATGGCATCCGACTCCGGCGAGCGGGCCGGTATCTGGCTGGAACTGCTCCATTTATTCACCAGCGGCTTATGGTTCACAAACTGCCAGATATATTTGTCAAAGCTGCCAAACTCTTTCTGTGTCTCCAGGAACAAGCGCGCATTCGTACTGGTCGCCAGTATCTTCAACCGATTTCTGATTATCCCCGCGTCCTGCATCAATGCCTCGTGCTTCTTATCAGTGTACCTGGCAATCTTCACCGGGTCAAATCCATCAAATGCCTTCCTGAAATTCTCGCGCTTGTGCAGTATGGTCTTCCAGCTTAGCCCGGCCTGAAACGCATCCAGCACCATAAACTCAAAAATCTTCAGGTCATCATGCACCGGACTGCCCCATTCCTCGTCATGGTATTTGATCATGAGCTCATCCTCACCCGGCCAGGTACAGGAACCATTTTGTGCGCACATTGTTTTAGTATTTGAGGTGAATTTACCCAAGTTGTTCGATGGCCTGTTCCACACTCACCATCTCCTGCTTCCCTGTGGTAAAGTCCTTCAGACTTACCAGGTTCTGCTTCCGTTCCTCCTCCCCAGGCAGTATCACAAAAGGTATGTTCCTCTTGTGCGCATACTTCATCTGCCTGTCAAACTTCGCCGCATCCGGAAAGATCTCTGCATTCACACCCGCCTCCCGTATACGCTTCAATACCGATAAGGCATACTCCTCTTCAGGCCCGCCAAAGTTCACTATCATCACCTTTGTATCCGTAGCAATCGCCTCCGGAAATAGGTTCAGTTCCTGAAGTACATCGTAGATCCTGTCTATCCCAAAGGATACACCCACACCAGACATCCCCTTCAGTCCAAAGAGGCCCGTCAGGTCATCATATCGTCCGCCCCCGCCAATGCTTCCCATCTTCACTGCCGTGGTTGTCACTTCCATGATGATACCGGTATAGTAATTCAACCCCCTGGCAAGGCGCACATCTACTTCCAGTTCAGATTTATATTCACCCGTAGCCACACTTGAGTGATAGGCTAGCGTTTTCCTCAGTTCATTAATCCCTTCAAGGCCTTCTTCACTGCCAGCCATCAGCTTCTCAAAAGCTTCCAACTTCTCCTCATTAGAGCCATACACACTCACCACCTCTTCTATCTTCTTCAGCTGATCTTCTGTCAGGCCTCTTGCAATCAACTCTTTTGCTACTCCTTCCCAGCCAATCTTATCAAACTTATCGAGGGCCACCGTGATATCCACCATCTTCTCCGGCAGGCCCACCAGTTGCGCCAGTCCCATCAACAGTTTTCTGCTATTGATCTTCACAGTCACATTAGGGATGCCGAGTTGGTCAAACGCCTCCTGGTAGATGGTCAGCAGTTCTGCCTCGTTCAGCAAAGAATTACTTCCCACCACATCACAGTCACATTGCCAAAACTCCCTGTACCGCCCTTTCTGTGGTCTATCAGCACGCCACACCGGCTGCATCTGGTACCGCCGAAAGGGAAATGCAATCTCATTCTGGTGCATGACTACATACCGCGCAAAGGGTATGGTCAGGTCATACCTCAAAGCCCTTTCTGTGATAGCCGGCGTGCTGTATGGCTTGTCCAGCATCTGACTCCACTCCATATTCAGGGCTATCTTATCCTTCTTTTCATGAAGGCCGTTGTTCAGGATCTTAAATATCAGCCGGTCACCTTCCTCTCCATACTTGCCGGTAAGGGTCACCAGGTTCTCCATCGCAGGTGTTTCCAGTGGCTGAAATCCGTGACGGGTGAAGATATTCTTCAGTGTCTGGAGGATATATTGCCTTCTTTTGACTTCCTCTGGTGAAAAATCCCGGGTTCCCTGCGGTATGGATGGTTTGGACATGCCTCAAAAATATAAACTCAAAGTCAATTAACGGTTCTCTGTGTACTTTGCTATTATAGCGTCACAAGTGGCCTCAATCATTTCGTAAACAGGAATATACCCTTCCTCACCACCATACCAGGGGTCTGGTACAGACGCGTTACAGTTGTCCTCAAGCTCATTAAGGAATAGCGAAACCTTACTCATATCTGCCCGGCTTCCACCGCCAATATGCCTGATTTCCTCCAACACATCCTGCGCCATCGCATAGATCTTATCATAGCGGTTGAAATCTTCCCTTGTAAATCTTCTTGCCCGCTGGTCTGAAATGTCAATGCCATTCATCAGACAGACCTTCTGCGAAGAGCGGTGCGGGGGTTCACCCACATGACAGGATTCTGTCCCCGCAGATTCTACTATCCAATCCAGTCCTTTCTGTTGCGCCTTATGCTTCAATACCCCCTCTGCTATAGGTGAGCGGCAGATATTCCCCAGGCAAACCATCAAAATTCGCATGGGCGCAAATCTAGGCAATCACGAAGATTCCCAATGGTTAATTAACTTGCGGAGCAATGAGTTATCCCTACAAGGTCTCTGCCGTAATATGCTCCTACAACAGGGCGCGCTTCATTATCGATGCAGTAGAGAGTATTTTCAACCAGGACTTCGACAGACGGTTGTATGAGGTCATTGTAGTGGACAACAACAGTACCGACAACACGCTCCAGGTGCTGCAACACTATAAAGACCAACACCCGGACTACAACTTCCGCTTTGTGACGGAGCCTAACCAGGGTGTGGCCTTCGCCCGCAACAGATGCGCCAAAGAAGCCAGCGGTGAGATCGTTGCCTACCTTGATGACGACAGCAAAGCCCAGCCAGGCTGGCTAAAATACATAGTCGACTTCTTCGACCAGCACCCTGATGTCTATTCCCTTGGTGGAAGGATCATCCCTTATTTCCTCACCGGCATTCCCGACTGGTACTCCAAATACTTCTTCGGGCTGGTAGGTCGTTTCGATCAGGGTAATGAAGTAAAGCGTCTTACAGGGCA
The DNA here is from genome assembly GCA_023426425.1 of Bacteroidota bacterium. GTDB lineage: Bacteria > Bacteroidota > Bacteroidia > Chitinophagales > Chitinophagaceae > JAFIGV01. The sequence continues at coordinate 13,444 of JAFAAT010000144.1, forward strand.
GCGCTATCCCTGTGGCGCCAACATGGCTTTCAGGAAAAAGGTGTTTCAGGAAGTCGGCTATTTCAATACTGCGCTGGGCAGGAGTGGAAAGGGTTTGCTGGCTAATGAAGAAAAGGATATTTACATGCGCATACTCGCCACGGGAAAGAAGGTGTATTATCTGCCCAACGTGGAAGTGCTGCATGCAGTAGAGGCAAACAAATTCGACAAAGACTACGTCAGACGTCATAGTATGGGCATTGGAGGCGGCGAAAGGCTAAGACTCAAAGGCAATTCCGGCGCACTATTGATCAAGTTCCTGGAGTATGTAGCCAAATGGGGCTATGCAGTGGTCTATGGAATGGGTTTCATCCTCAAAGGCCAATGGTCAAAGTTTGAGATGCTGGAGCGTTTCCGTTGGTGGGTGATCATTGGCTTTCTTTTTCCTGACAAAGCGCGGTAGATATTCATCTGCCCACAAAAAAATTCCCCTGAAAGATTATTTTTGAAACCACCCCAGACAAACCAGGTACTACAATGACCTACAAATACTTCTACGACAAGCTTCTCGAAGACCGCGATGTATTCGGACAGGAGGAGATAGACTACATCGACTACCAGTGCCGTCGCCTGTTCGACACCTACCAGGAATGCGCGAAGTTTTTGAAGAAGGGAGACAAAGTACTATCAATTGGTGCGGGTATAGGAGGCATCGAAAAGATGCTGCAGACAGAGCTGGGCGTGCAGATCACCATCGTAGACTTCGCGGAAATAATCGAACAATTCAGGCCATTATATGAGCGGTACAACATGACTCCGGTCACAGCCGACCTGTCGAAAGATGAGCTGCCCCTGCCAAAGGAGCACTACGATATGCTATTGCAGTCGGAGGTGATAGAGCACCTGCCCGTAGCCCCCTATGACCAGATCATGAAGTTTAAACCCTACATCAGGAAGGGTGGCCTGTTTGTGGTTACCACTCCCAACCTTGGCTCCGTGCTGCACCTTGCAAGCCTGATGGCTATGCAGCCCATCTTTGTGGAGCCAGAGAAAATGTTTTCTCCTGTGGGGGTAGAAAACCAGGGTGTCCACCGCAGGGAATATTTACCGGTAGAAATCAAAGATGCATTTACCAAAGCCGGATTCGATACGGTGCATGTAAGCTATTTCTATTACACCTACCAGCGTAGCCTAAAGTTAAAAGTGCTGTATTTTATGGGTCATTTGGTGAAGCGCTTCCGTCCGGGAATGCTGCTCGTAGGAAAAAAGAAATAACCCGAACGGGACCAGGTCCCACGACTGCCTGCCAACTGATTTGTCAGTTGCCGGCACTTCCACCCATGAACACATACTGGATCATGTTGGCGCCCATCTGAAGGGCCTGTGTTCTTTTTTGCGGGCTGTCGTTATGCACTTCCGGATCTTCCCAACCGTCCCCAAGATCTGTTTCCGTGGTATAGAAACACACGAGTCTTCCTTTCCATATCAATCCATAACCCTTTGGCGGCTTGTTGTCATGTTCATGGATTTTAGGCACGCCGTTAGGGAACTTAAACTTCTGGTGATAGATAGGGTGGGAGAAGGGAAGCTCAGTGAGCGTCAGCTCAGGGAATACCATCTTCAGCGCCGGGCGCACATATTCGTCCAGCCCATAGTTATCATCAATATGCAGGAAACCTCCAGACTCCAGGTATTTGCGGAGATTTTGAGCTTCTGCTTCGTTCAATGCCCATCTGCCATGACCTGTCATGTGGAGAAAGGGGTAATTGAATATTTCTGCGCTGCCTACCTCTACCTGTGCTTCCTGTGGTGAGAAATTGGTGCGTAGCTGCTGGTTGCAGAACAATGCAAGATTCTTAAGTGCCGTCGGATTGGCATACCAGTCGCCGCCACCACCATAGACCAGGAGTGCGAGCTTCATCTGCTGGGCAGATGCAGTAAAGCTCAGCGAGAGCAGCACAAGTAATATGAGATTCTTAGCCTTCATTGCTATTGATTAGATTGAAGAATGCAGCACAGACCATAGCGGCTGTTTCTGTTCTCAGTCGTTGAGTCCCCAGGTGCACACCCACAAAGCCAGACTCCATACACCGGTTTATTTCCTCCGGGGTGAAATCCCCTTCCGGTCCTATCAGCAGCAAAGTTTCCTTACCCGCCACCATTGCTTCCTTCAATAATATTCTTTTCAGGTCTTCCCTGCAATGTCCGATTAATTTTTGTTCGACCCAGTTAAACTGCTGCAAAATCTCATTAAGGTTTGTGGCTATCGGGAGCTCCGGCAGCCAGGCCTGACGTGATTGTATGGATGCGGCAACCAGGATGTTCCTCCAGCGTTCGGCTTTGAAATGGGTCTTCTCTGACCGGGTAGCCACGATAGGGATTATGGAACTCGCTCCCAGTTCTGTAGCTTTTTCGAGGAGCCACTCATTCCGTGAGGGGTTTTTGGTGAAGGCTACGCCAAGGTGAAGCTGAGGTATTCTTTTAGGTATGGATTCGATAGAGGTGAAAGCCACCTCACATTTTTTCTTTTCTGCCCGTGTGATGGTTGCAGTAACAATATGTCCCCTGCCGTTGGAAAGTTGCAGGTGGTCGCCCGGCTGCATACGCAGCACCTGAGTCACATGTTTTGCTGTGTCCTCCTGCAGCATAAGCCGGGCAGATTGTTCCATAGATCCGTCATAGAAAAACAGAGGGAGAGCCATGAGACAATATTAGCTGAAAATAATCAGCTAAGCTCACCTGACGACCATTTGATGTTTCTGTACTAGTTTCCTTAGGTTTATCAGACCATAGCGCATCCTGCCGAGGGTGGTATTGAGGTTTACGTTTGTGGCCTGTGCTATTTCTCTGAAGGACATACCGCCATAGATGCGAAGGACTATTACTTCACGTTGTTCTTCGACAAGGTCTTCAAGCAAGATGCGGACTGCTTCGCGTTGCTCGCTGTATTCAAGTCTGTGGGATGCATCTTTATCATGAAGAGGCAGGAGGCTCAGAAGGTCTGTAC
>JAFAAT010000162.1 GCA_023426425.1 Bacteroidota bacterium
AAACCACCTTGGTTCTCCCCACTGGATTTTCTTCCCACATATCTCTAAATTTACACCAGATGCAGAAAACCTATACCAGTATCAAAAACCTCGCGGAAGACGAACGCCCAAGAGAAAAAATGCTGCAAAAAGGCGCCAACTCCCTCAGCGACGCCGAACTCCTCGCCATCCTCATCTCCAGCGGCACCCGCGAACGATCCGCTATCGACCTCGCACGTGATATACTCAACCTCGCTGGCAACAACCTTCACGAACTCGGCAAACTATCCATCAAAGAATTACAACAAACAAAAGGCATCGGCGAAGCCCGCGCCATCACCATAGCCGCCGCCCTCGAACTTGGCAACCGCCGCCAAAGCACACCCGGAGTCAAACGCCCCATCATCCAGCAAAGCAAAGAAGCAGCAGAAATCCTCATGCCACTCATGAGAGACCTCAACCACGAGGTCTTCTGCGTCCTCTACCTCAACCAGGGCAGCAGGCTCCTGAAACATGAAATCATCAGCAACGGAGGCATCACAGGCACAGTCGCCGACATCCGCATCATCCTCAAACACGCCCTCATGTACCACGCCAACAAACTCATTCTCGCCCATAACCACCCCTCCGGCAACCTCAAACCCAGCGCCGCCGACAAAGAACTCACCCGCAAAATCAAAGAATCAGCCCAGCTCATGGACATGAAAGTCCTCGATCATCTCATTGTCTCCGGCATGTCTTATCTCAGCATGGCCGATGAGGGATTTATGTGATACTGCCCTTTTCTTACTAACTTGCACGCTTGTCAGCCTTTAATCGGCTGAGCATATTATTGCTACTTCATAACTAAAAAATAATACGTCCGCGCAGTTCATGCTAAAGGTAGGAATATTTGGTGCTGGTCATCTGGGGTAAATCCACATACAACAATGGAAGGAAATTGCAGGAGTTGAACTCGTCGGCTTCTACGATCCCGACGACGCCCAGGCAGCAACCACCATCGCCCAGTACCAGATTCCCCGCTACACCGACTTCGAACAACTGATCTACGCCGTAGATGCGGTCGACATCGTCTCCCCTACCACCACCCACTTCGAAATCGCCCGGATCTGCCTGCTCAACAGCAAGCACGTATTCATCGAGAAACCACTGGCTCATACGCTTGAAGAAGGCAGAGAACTTGTCAAACTGGTAAACGAAGCCAACGTAAAATGTCAGGTCGGGCACGTAGAGCGCTATAATCCGGCAATGCTCGCCCTCGGCGACCAACCCCTCCAGCCCATGTTCATCGAGGCCCACCGGCTGGCTCAGTTCAACCCCCGTGGCACCGACGTCGCCGTCATCCTCGATCTCATGATCCACGACATCGACATCGTCCTTCATCTCGTTAAATCTCCCGTACGGCGTATTTCCGCCAGCGGCGTTTCCGTTATAAGTGAAACAGCAGACATCGCAAACGCCAGAATTGAATTTGATAATGGTTGTGTCGCAAATCTCACTTCAAGCCGGATCTCTCTCAAAAAGATGCGAAAGATGCGTCTATTCCAGCGCGATGCCTACATCGGCATCGATTTCCTGGAAAAGAAAACTGAAGTCATCAAAATGAAAGAAGCTGGCATGGCCTCCGGAATGATGGACTTCCCCATCGAACTCGGCAACGGAGAAAAGAAAATAATCTCAGTCCAGCTTCCTGAAGTAGCACCATCCAATGCCATCAAAACCGAACTGACCGAGTTTGTAGAAGCAATAGCACATAACACCCCTACAAGGGTGAGCGTACACGATGGCTACCAGGCAATGGATGTGGCACATCAAATCATCCGAAAAATGAGCCAACACAGTGAATTACATCACGCCTAATGAAAACTGAGTCACGATGAACTTCAAAAAAATATCGATCCTGTGCAGCCTCGCAGCAGCTTGCTTCTGGGGTAGCTGCGACATAATCAATCCGGAGGAACAACAACCCACCTACGTACGCATCGATTCATTCGCCTTCGAACCAGGCGTCAATACAGGCACCTCCTCCCAGCGAATTACCTCGGTCTGGGCCTACCTCAATGGACAGATCCTCGGCGCCTTCGATCTTCCTGCAACAATACCAGTACTCGCAGATGAGCCCTCTGAGCTGCTGCTCCGTGCTGGCGTCATGTATGGCGGCATCAGCGATATCCTTATCCCCTACCCTTTCTTCAGGGGAGATACTATGACGCTCACACCAACGCCCGGAGAGATTATCAACTTTACCCCAAAAACCAGGTACTTCAGCGAAGATCTGCTAAACTTCATCAACGAAGACTTCGAACTCGGAAACTCTTTCACTCTGGTATATGGCGACACCACGTTAGAAAGGACCAGCGATCCATCCCTCGTCTTTGAAGGCGACTTCTCCGGCCACATCGAGTTCAACAACCACAAGTTTGCAGAATATGTAATGACAACCTCATTTACAAGTTCAGGGTCAGCAGGTACATTCGCAGAGATCAACTACCGCGGCAGCCTGCCATTCGACGTCGGCATTACCACTACAAATTCCGGTGGCCAGGCCGTAAGTCAGTACCTGTTCACCTACAGGGCGCGCGAAGACTGGAACAAGGTATATGTAGGCATGCAGGATTTTATCAACGCTTACCCCAACAGACCTTACCGGCTTCTCATCCGCGTATATTCTGCCGAACCCACACAGGGCTATGTATCGCTTGACAACATAAAAGTGGTGAACTTCAGGTAAGATATGCATGCTATCTCTCGGCTCGCTCCCAAAAAGAAAAGAGCGATAAAACGACTGGTACTGCTGGACTACGCTACGGCTACCCTGGCGTGGATATTCTTCTGGGCCTACCGGCAACAATTGCTCGGACACACTGATTTTCTTCATGCCTGGGAACTGATTCAGGCACGCGACTTCATCACTAGTTTCATCATCATTCCTGGCGGCTGGCTATTTCTTTACTTCCTCTCAGGCACCTATTTCGATCTCTACAGGAAATCACGCCTCAATGAGGTAAACCGCACTCTGATCTCCTGTATAATCGGTAGCATCCTCATCGCTTTGTTGTTCTTCGCCAATGACAATACCGACTATTCCTACTTCATCAAAGGCACCGGCAGATATCTTCTGATACACACTGTCATCACCCTGGCTGGCCGAATGCTGATGCTAAAGAATATCAAGCGCAGGCTGGTAAACGGCAAAGTAGGTTTCAACACACTCATCATAGGTGGCAATTACAAAGCTGTCGAAGTCTATAAACAGCTCACCGAAGGCCACAAACCTCTCGGCAATATCTTCAAGGGTTTCATCTACTCCACCAAAGAAGCCTCCAACGGTATGAGCCAGTTCCTGACGGAACTCGGACATCTCAACAACCTGGAACAGATTATCGATCAGCACGAAATTGAGGAAGTTATCGTAGCTGTCGATTCAAGCGAACACCACCTCCTGGAAAATATCCTCACCCGTCTCTCCTACCGCCCGGTGCTCGTAAAGGTCCTTCCCGACCTCTATGACATCATCTCAGGCTCAGTAAAGACCAGCAACGTCTACGACGCAGTACTCATACACATCCACCCTGACCTGATGCCCGATTGGCAGCGTGTTTGCAAACGAACCATAGACATAGTTGCCTCCATAGTTGCAATGATCATTCTCTCACCAGTCTACTTGTTTGCCGCGCTGAAAGTAAAGCTCTCCTCCCAGGGTCCCATCATCTATAAGCAGCAACGTGTAGGCCTCTATGGTCGGCTGTTCTACATCTATAAGTTCCGCTCAATGTACGTCAATGCAGAAGAAAACGGACCGGCACTATCCAGCGACGAAGATCCACGCATCACCCCCTGGGGAAAGATCATGCGGAAATGGAGAATAGACGAATTGCCTCAGTTCTACAACATCCTGATAGGCGACATGTCTCTGGTCGGCCCCAGACCTGAACGCAAGTACTTTATCGACATCATCAGCCAGACCCACCCACACTACAAATACCTGCATAAAGTAAAACCGGGCATCACCTCCTGGGGCATGGTTCAGTTTGGCTATGCTTCCAACGTAGATGAAATGCTCCAGCGCATGAAATACGATCTGCTCTACATCGAGAACTGTTCGCTTGCTTTGGACATAAAAATTATGCTATACACCCTGATGGTAATCTTTCAGGGCAGGGGAAAATAATCACGCATTCTGCAGCTCGGTAGTAGTAGGTGATTCAAGGTACTCTATCGCCTCCCCCACTGTAAAAAAGCTACCGGTAATCAACAGCGCATCCTGGTCCGACATCTGTTCCCTTATAGCTTTGACGGCAGCAGTAACCGACGAATGAGCCGTACCCTGTAGTCCCACGGAATTTGCAAGAGATGCCAGTTCCTGTACGGGCAGCGCACGTGGAATGTCAGCATTGCAGAAATGGAAGATAGCATCTGGTGGAAACTGTGCAAGCGCTTCAGCAACATCCTTATCCTTCACAAAACCCAGCAGTACATGCTTTTCTCCTGCTTTCACTTGTTTCCATTGAGCTAGCACTTCTTTCAATCCTGCAGGATTATGAGCCACATCAGCTATGATTAGTGGCTGCTGGCTCAGAATATCCCATCGTCCACGCAATCCCGTAAGCTTCTTCACACTGGACAATGCACTAATTGCCCGCGGAAGTGACAAGTTTAGTCCCTGGTTCGCAATCAGTACTTCAACCGCAGCAAGCACTGTCTTGATGTTATGATGCTGATATGTACCCAGCAGATCCGTGGTCAGGTCATACATCTCCCTATGCGCCTTATGCACCGCTTTCAGGTGCTGATGCTTTGAATCCTGACCAGTACGCACGATATCCCACAAAGCTTCCGCATAGTAGACCGTACTGAAATTATGTAGTGCCGTCTCAAAAAATACACCCTCAGTTTCCTTATGCTGCTCGCCCACAAGCACAGGTACACGCTCCTTGATAATTCCCGCCTTTTCCGTCGCAATTTGTTTCAACGTCTCTCCCAGCAGATCCTTATGATCATAGCTGATATTGGTAATGATCGAAAGTATGGGCGTGATGATATTCGTACTATCCAGACGCCCTCCCAGCCCTACTTCTATTACCGCAATATCAACCTCCTCTTCAGCAAAGTACTGAAAAGCCATAGCCACCGTAATCTCAAAAAATGAAGGCTGAATACCTTCTATGATCTCCTTATGAGTATTTACAAAATCAACCACCCATTGTTCGCCAACCTGCTTCCCATCTATTCGTATCCTCTCTCTGAAGTCTACAAGATGTGGAGAAGTGTACAACCCCACGGTATAACCACATTCCTGCAGGACCGCCGCCAGTGCATGACTGGTGCTACCCTTACCATTCGTTCCTGCAATATGTATTGACTTAAACTTCTTATGGGGATTGCCCAGTGCCTCGCACAGTTTCCTTGTATTCGACAGGTCGGGCTTTAACGCTGCAGGACCAACACGCGAAAACATGGGGAGTCGCTCATAGAGATATAGTAGCGTGTCCTGGTAGGCATTCTTGGCTGGCATTACCGCTGGCGGGTTTTAAACACAAAGGTAATATCACCAATCTGTTCCGGAGCAGCATTAGGATTCCTGGAAAACTTTGCCTGGTCCAGCTTCTGCAAGGCTATAGCCTTTAGTGTCGCATTTGGAAAGCTGGTCGCCACTTTGGAAATGATATTACCTTCTCTATCCACCTTCACACGCACTACAACCCTACCCCCCTCAGTGAATTCTGCCACAAACTGCTTGGGAGAAATATCTCTTCCCGATAGCGTATGACTTATCCCACCAGTACCATTCCCCGGGCTTCCACTGTAGTTCGTAGCGCCTGGCGTGCCACCCGGCACCCCGCGCTCACCGGCACCAGTAGTATTACCTTCAGAATTGCCAGCATGGTTTGCCACAGCATTATTACCCCCTGCACCATTTCCACCCTGGTACACATACCTTGGCTGTGCTGGCTGGATACTGTTTGCATTTGTCTGCTGCTGACTCCTGTTGCTGGTACGATTGGTCTGTGTATTATTCCGGTTTGTATTCGAACTGGCATTTACCGGTGCGATGGCCGGCGCATCTGGATCATCTGAACGCATAATATCCCGCGCCTCTGTCTGTTG
>JAFAAT010000164.1 GCA_023426425.1 Bacteroidota bacterium
ACAGTATGCACCGCCTATCTTTCTTTGGGGACTTGAGCTATTTACAGGACTGTTTGGCTACAGTGAATATGCGTTCAGAATTTACCCGCTACTGGCAGGCATAGCCACGCTGATCGTCTTGTATTACCTCCTTAAAGAGATTACTTCCTGGAGATCTATGTGGTATCCTATCGGGATGATGGCTGTCTCGTATTTCATGATCCGCTACTCCTCGGAGCTGAAACAATATATGTCGGATGCGCTGGTGGTGCTGGCGCTGATACTGCTTGCCATAAAAACAGATATTGAGCAGACAGGACGTAAGAAATTTCTGCTCACCTGGTTCATAGCCGGAAGTGTGGCCATCTGGGCAGCCATGCCCAGTGTTTTCGTGCTGGCAGGTGTGGGTGTATATTACTTCCTGGAATCGCTAAAAAGAAAGCAGGTACAAAAAAGTATATTAATCATTGTTACAGGTCTACTCTGGCTGGTGCAATTCGGCATTTACTATTACCTGATACTTAAGCCCCAGATCGACTCTAATTATTTACAAACCTTCCACCAGGAGTTCTTCCTTTATGCAACACCAGGCAATGCTGAGGAGCTGAAACACAACTGGCATCTTATTAATAACCTGGTAAAAGAGGCGAGCGGGTTTAACACCTATGCCAACCTGTTCAACCTGTTGTTGCTTGTCATAGGTACTGTTGCGTTTCTTTACCGCGACTTTAGAAAGTCGTTGCTGTTCCTGGTTCCCCTTGCGGCTGCATTTGTTGCTGCTGCACTCAACCAGTATTCATTAATTCCCAGGGTCGCTTTGTTTATGATGCCCTTGTTCCTCGTATTGATGGGCTATGGACTCGAACAGCTGATGCGGGTGAAGTATGTGGTGGTGCCTGTTGTTGCTGCTTTGGCCGGTGTCGTTTTCATCTACTTCCACAACATGGCAAAGCTCATTGTCGAACCCCTCGAAACTGAACAAGTCACCGAGGCAATGGACTTTGTCATTGAACACGATATCACCTCTCCGCATCTGTACCTCCATAATGGTGCAAGACCTGCTTTCATCTACTACACTCAAATACATCCGGCACATAGCAAGTGGGGCCAGATACGCGACGCACACCTGCTGTATTGGGACTCAAATTATGACGCAATAGCAGCAGAAGCCAAAGCGCCTACTGCACTTATATTCACAAGTGTCTATGGTGACGATCTTCATAATACGCGTCAGCGGATGGAGCAGCACCTCACACAGGTGGCAGAACGGGTAGAACCCGGTTCCTTTGTATATATCTATTTGCCAAAACAGGATACGACCAGTCTGCAGAACCCAGCTCAATAAATGACATTTTGCTTTAGTCAACCTTAGTGGGTTCATTCCTATAGGTCTATAAAAGAAATTAATTTCTGCTTTCGGTGTATGTACATACATTTGCATCAAAGCAACAAAGCAAAATGAAGAAAGTCTTTATTCTCGCAGCACTGGCTCTGACTCATCATTCAGTATCAGCACAGGCAACCAGGACCGTATTGGCAGCAGCACCTGCTACAGCCACTCAGTGGAACCTTGACAAGTCCCATTCAGGAGTGAAGTTCTCCATTGATCACCTGGTGATCTCTGAAGTAGAAGGTACATTTAGAGTATTTGACGGTTCACTTACCAGCCCTTCAGCTGATTTCAACAATGCACAGGTGAATTTCACTGTGGATGTAAATAGCATCAACACAAATGATGACAAGAGAGACGGACACCTGAAAAGTGATGATTTCTTCAATACAGAAAAATTCCCTCTTATGAAGTTTAGCAGCACTTCATTTAAGAAGGTAAAAGGCAATGCCTATGTTCTAGAGGGAGACCTCACCATCAGGGATGTGACAAAGAAAGTGCAGTTTGCAGTGATATACGGTGGTACGGTCAAGGATCCATACGGAAATATAAAATCAGGCTTCAAAGCTACAGCCACCATCAACCGCAAAGACTTCGGTCTTGGCTGGGGTGCCGTAACAGAGGCAGGTGGAGCAGTGGTAGGTGATGAAGTTAGAATGCAGGTAAATGTTCAGTTCGCACAGGCAAAAGGATAGATAGGTTGGATTTTTTAGAGTGAAGGAAGGCCGTCCCGAAAGGGCGGTCTTTTTCATTTGTAGAAGTTCCATAAGCAGACAAAGTTCATAATCTTCACGACCTGTACTAATTTGCGCCAATGGTCACTATCAGGCAAGCGATTGTTTCAGATGCACCAATCATACAGAATCTCGCAGAAACAATCTGGTGGCCCACCTACTCTTCTATTCTCAAGCCAGATCAGATACGGTATATGCTCGACCATATCTATGATTTGAATACCATAACAAAGCAGATCACTACGGGAAGTCAGTGTTACCTGGTTATGGAGGAAAACAGTACCCCTGTCGGGTTTGCCAGCTATTCGAAACGATCCGAAGACCCTTCGGTACACAAACTTCACAAGCTCTATTGCCTGCCTGCCCGGCAGGGACAGGGAAATGGCAGGCAGCTTCTTGCTGCAGTGGAAAAGCGTACCCTGGAGGAAGGCAATAAATTACTCGACCTCAACGTCAATAAATTCAATCCTGCCCGCAGCTTTTATGAGAAAATGGGGTTTTCTGTAATCTATGAGGAGGACATCCCCATTGGCCCCTATTGGATGAACGATTTTGTTATGCGAAAGCAGCTTTCATAAGCTAATCTGCCTGTCCAAATCCTGTAACTTCGCGGAACTTTTATGGCAGCAAAGAAAGTTTCAAAAAAGAAGGCTCCGGCGGCGGAAGGTGAGAAAGTGTATGGAATTTCGGAGCCTCTCGTGGAGCGTGAAGACAGCAAGGCAGAAACTATAGACACGAAGGACGTCATCTTCATTAAGGGTGCGCGCATGCACAACCTGAAGAACATCGACGTGGCCATTCCAAGAAACAAACTGGTTGTAGTTACAGGCGTCTCAGGATCGGGCAAGTCTTCACTTACCATGGACACGCTTTTTGCTGAAGGCCAGCGCCGCTATGCGGAAAGTCTGAGCGCCTACGCCCGTCAGTTCCTCATGCGGATGGACAAGCCCGATGTGGACTATATCCGGGGCATTTGTCCTGCCATTGCCATAGAACAAAAAGTAACTACCCGCACTCCGCGATCGACCGTCGGTTCGATGACGGAGATCTATGATTATCTCCGCCTCTTGTTTGCACGAGTGGGTAGAACTTTTTCGCCCGTCAGTGGAAAAGAAGTGAAGAAAGATAGTGTCAGTGACGTGGTGGATTTCGTACAGACGCTCCCGCACGGCACCAAGGTGCAGGTGATGGTAGCGCTGGTAACCCGCTTCGGACGCAGCCTGAAAGAGGAGCTTGACATCCTGATGCACAAAGGCTTTTCCCGCATCTACATCAAAAACCACAATGAAGACAAGCCGGTGAGGATTGAAGAAATCCTTAGTGGCGAGGCGACGCTCGCGGTTGACATAACTGCCTCGCTGGAAAAATCTCAGCAGGCTGTGTACCTGCTTGTAGACAGAATCGTGGTGAAGGAGTTCGATGAAGATGATCTTCATCGGCTGGCCGACAGTGTGCAGACTGCATTTTATGAAAGTGAGGGCGACTGCATCATAGAGACCAACGGCCTTGAGCTGCACCAGTTTAACAGCAGGTTTGAAGCCGACGGGATGGTGTTTGAAGAACCTACCCCGAATTTATTTTCATTCAACAACCCCTATGGCGCCTGTCCGCAGTGCGAAGGGTTTGGACAGGTGCTGGGCATTGACGAAGACCTGGTGATACCCGACAGGAGGCTAAGCGTGTATGAAGGCGCCGTAGCCTGCTGGAAAGGGGAAAAGATGAGCGAATGGCAGAAAGCATTTGTGAGGAATGCTGCAAAATTTGACTTTCCGATCCACAAACCTGTGGCAGACCTGGGCGAGACGGAATGGGATCTCCTCTGGAATGGCAATAGCAAGATCAGCGGCATTCGGGACTTCTTTGACATGGTGAGCCAAAACCTGTACAAGATTCAATACAGGATCATGCAGGCACGTTACAGGGGGAAGACCAGCTGTCCTACCTGCAAAGGCACCCGCCTGAGGCCGGAAGCACTATACGTAAAGGTGAACAATGCCACCATTGGCAACCTGCTCTCCATGCCGGCAGATGAACTTTACGACTGGTTCAACAACATTGAGTTGTCTGAACATGAACAACAGATAGCCAGACGTATCCTGCTGGAAATTGAACAGCGCATGAAAACCCTGTTGGATGTGGGACTAGGCTACCTCACCCTGAACCGGCTGGCCAATACCCTGTCTGGGGGAGAGAGCCAGAGGATCCAGCTCACAAAATTTCTCGGCAGCAACCTTACCGATTCACTTTACATACTTGATGAGCCCAGTATAGGGCTGCACCCCAGGGATACTGCGCGACTGATCAATGTCCTGAAATCTCTTCGCGATCTTGGAAACACCGTAGTGGTGGTGGAACATGATGATATGATGATGAAGGAGGCCGACTATATCATTGATATGGGGCCACTTGCAAGCCACCTGGGTGGGGAAGTGGTGGCTGCCGGCACCTATGCTGAGATCATTACGAATAAGATCAGCCTTACGGGTCAGTATCTGAGTGGCACTATGTCTATTGAGGCGCCGTCTGTCAGGAGAAAGCCATCTGCGCATATAAGACTTGAAGGCTGCAGGCAGAACAACCTGAAAGATATCGATGTGTCCTTCCCAATGAACCTGCTTTGTGTGGTCACAGGTGTGAGTGGAAGTGGAAAGACCACTCTGGTGAAGCAGACCCTCTACCCTGCCCTGCTCAAGCATTTTGGAGAGAGCGCAGACCGTCCCGGCTTGTTCCGCTACCTGGGTGGCGACATCGACCGGATCAGTCATGTGGAGCTGGTAGACCAGAACCCTATCGGCAAATCGTCCCGGAGCAATCCCGTGACCTATATCAAAGCCTGGGACGAGATGCGAAAGCTGTTTACGAAACAGCCGCTGGCAAGGATGAGGGGCTTTGCCGAGAAGCATTTCTCTTTCAACACTGATGGAGGACGTTGCGACACCTGTAAAGGTGAGGGAGAAGTAGTAGTGGAGATGCAGTTCCTGGCAGATGTACACCTGCTTTGTGAGAGCTGTAAAGGAAAGAGGTTTAAGGATGAGATACTGGAAGTGACCTACCGCGGCAAAAACGTGTTTGAGATTCTGGAAATGAGCGTGGACGAGTCCCTTGAGTTCTTCCGCGATGAAAAAAAACTGGCGTCCGCACTTCAGCCGTTGAGTGATGTGGGCCTGGGTTACATCAAGCTTGGTCAGAGTAGTGATACATTGAGTGGTGGCGAAGCACAGCGCGTGAAACTGGCATCCTTCCTCGGTAAAGGAAAGGCAAAGGAAAAAGTGTTGTTCATCTTCGACGAGCCGACCACGGGTTTGCATATGCATGATATCAAAAAACTGCTGGGATCATTTGACGCCCTGATAGAGC
>JAFAAT010000172.1 GCA_023426425.1 Bacteroidota bacterium
CTGGTTCGGCTCAACTTGAGATTGATAGGCTGGATCCCTCTATGGCATTGATGCTCGATACGTTGAAGCCTGGTTCTTATTCACAGCCCCAGATGTTTATCACTCAGCGTGGAGAGCAGTCTACAAGGATAGTGTATTTGAAGTCGAGAACTGAGCCACACAAGGCGAACCTGAGGGATGACTACAGCCGTATTCAGCAGGTGGCTCTATCGCAGAAGCAGGCGCAGAAGATCGAGCAGTGGCTGAAGGACCGTTTGCCGCAATACTACATGAGAATCGATCCGAAGTATTCTTCCTGTTCGGTCTTTGCAGAATGGCGGCCGTATCTTGCGCAGAACAGTACGTCAGGAAATAAATGATGTGTAGAATTCGAGGGTAAGGATTTAGGAGGTAAACAATCATTTTTTTCTACAACTAGTTGAAGCTTCATTGCAATCAAAGTTTGATCGTTCCTTTGCAAGATCTAATGATACTTGTTCTTAGCCATTTCTGCAACAGTATTTCGTCTGGCTAGTCTACAGCCCGCTAATTTAAAAGAAAAACCTCCCGCAAGTGCAGGAGGTTTTTTACTGTCTATTTGTGTTATACTACACTCTTTCAATTACCATAGCACTTGCACCGCCACCGCCGTTACAGATGCCGGCAGCGCCGTATTTAGCACCTTTCTGCTGAAGGACATTCAGCAGGGTGACGATAATACGCGCACCACTGCAACCCAGCGGATGCCCGAGGGAGACAGCGCCACCATTGACGTTCACCTGCTCAGGCTTCAGTCCCATTTTCTGAATATTGGCGAGGCCTACAACGCTGAATGCCTCGTTCAGTTCGAAGTACTCAACTTCGTCCATTTTCAATCCTGCTTTCTCCACAGCTTTTGGTACAGCAAGTGATGGAGATGTAGTAAACCACTCAGGTGCTTGTTCGGCATCGGCGTAGCCTTTGACTTTAGCGATGGGTTTCAGGCCCAGTGCGTCTGCTTTTTCCTTGCTCATGAGCACCAGTGCAGCAGCACCGTCGTTCATAGTAGAGGCGTTGGCAGCAGTAACTGTACCCTCCTTGATAAATGCAGGGCGCAGACCGGCGATCTTGTCAAATTTCACGTTCCAGGGCTCTTCATCCTTGTCAAACTTTAAAGGCTCTCCTTTACGCTGCGGTACTTCTACAGGAACGATTTCGTTGTCAAAACGGCCTTCATTCCAGGCTGCCTGGCTGCGCTTATAGCTTTCGATAGCAAAGGCGTCCTGGTCTTCCCGGCTGAAGTTGCATTCCTTTGCACAGAGTTCAGCAGCATTGCCCATTGCGTAGTTGTGATACACATCAGTGAGGCCATCCTTGGCCAGGCCATCAATCAGTGTAGCATTGCCATATTTGTTGCCCCAGCGAAGAGAATCGCTGTAAAAAGGTACGTTGCTCATGCTTTCCATGCCGCCGGCTACGACTACGTCGTTGTCGCCGAGCATGATGGATTGTGCACCCATCATAATGGCTTTCATGCCTGAAGCGCAAACCTTGTTTACAGTGGTGCATGGTATGTTGTCGGGTAGTCCTGCAAAGCGGGCAGCCTGGCGGGCAGGAGCCTGTCCCAGGTTGGCCTGGAGCACGCATCCCATCAATACTTCATTAACCTCTTCAGGTTTCAGACCTGCTCTTTCCAGCGCACCTTTAATGGCTATAGAGCCGAGCCTGGTGGCTGAGAAATCCTTAAGCGATCCGCCCCAGCTACCCATGGGGGTACGCACAGCGGATACGATATATACTTCTTTCATAAGGGAGAATGTTTTTAAAAGACGGCCAAAGCTACGAAAATAGTTTCTGGTTGCAGAGCTTTAAGAACCAATATCTTATCTATGCGAATATTGGCTTCTGATGGCATGTTAAAAGGCTTTCACAGTATTCCACAGATAGCGTTAAACCACAGTTAAACGGGTAGATTATTCCGCAAAAGCGTTGGCTGATAGGGCGTTATGAGGTATCTTTACATCACACCATTACACCACTATCAAACCACTTATCCATGAAGAAACTCATCCTGTCTGTCTCGGTCCTGTCTGTCCTCGGTATTAGTTTTAAGCTCGGTACAGCACAAGAACCAGATAAGAATAAAACTGAGCAAACCACCACTGAATCTTCTGCCACTTCAACTGCCTCTACTTTTGCAAGCGCAGAAGCTTACATTAAAAACCTTTACAGTCAGATAGATTTCGGTGGCGAAAAGAAACTCGCTTACGACGTCTTCGAAAAAGCTTATAAGGGATATGTCAACCTCCGCAATGCAGGTAAACTGAATGCTGATAAAGATATCCTTACTATAGTTGATTTCTCTAAGTCATCTACTGAGGAGCGCCTTTGGGTCATAAACCTGGGTGTAAAGAAACTCGTGTTTAACGATTATGTCGCTCACGGACAAGGTTCGGGTAGCGAGTATGCAAAAGCGTTTTCCAATACCACCAACTCACACCAGAGCAGCCTTGGGTTTTACGTAACTGCAGAAACTTATCATGGCAAGCATGGCCTGTCATTGAGAATGCATGGTATGGATGAAGGCTTCAACTCTGCTGCTTACAGCCGCGCGGTTGTAGTGCATGGTGCAGATTATGTGAGCAAGAGCTTTATCAACGGTCAGGGCCGTCTGGGACGTAGCTGGGGTTGTCCTGCGGTGAGCAGGGATCTTGCACCAAAGCTGATCAATCTGATCAAAGATCGTACTGTGATGTTTGTATATGCACCACAGGAAAAATACCTGGCGAGTTCACAGTGGCTGAATAAGAAAATAGACCGTGTAGAAGATGTAGTTCTTGAGAGGGCTAATACTTCAAATGCAACAGCAACTAACGGGGCTACGAAGACCATCGCGGCGTTTTAATAAAAACTGAGTTATTCATTGACAAAGATTGTGAGGACCTCACAATCTTTTGTTGTTTTTGATCAATTGACAATTGGCAATTGTTGTTCCACTCTTCTTCAATCACCGCGAGCGAGCTACTGAGTACCTACAGAGCATCTCCAGAGCAGCTACAGAGCACCTCCAGAACGCATGCTCCGGACTCAAGTTATTTATAAGCCGTGTACAGTCCGTACATGCCAGTGGTAAAAGCCTTCAAATCCACTCCCTACCTGGTTTCTTAGCTGTCCACAACCTAACTGCCGGGATTCCTATCCCAAAACGAATTTGTGTTGCAAAGATGGGGGTTGGAAACGGGCGTTTTGTGTTACACGTGTTACACGAGAGGGTCAAAAGCCGCGCCAGGCGCGGGAAAAGAATTTCAAAATTGTGCTTTTCCGTCTGGAAAACGGTGAAAAATGATGGGATTTCAAGCAAGGGTTGAAAACTGGAGGAAAATTGGGTGTGGGTTACCGCTATTAAGCACTATTACACTACTGTTACACCGCTTTCACACTACTTTCCCAGGTGAGTCAGAGGGTACTTGTCAGTCTATGAAGCTGAGCTTTTGTCGCTTTTGCTCGTCCAAAAGTGACGCACCCGCCCACGCTGAGTTCGGGCAGGAGGCAACAGTACCATCGAGGAGGGGGGAATTTTGAAGAAGCAGTAGCCTGAGAGTTTGTTTCCGCTTATGCGAGCTCTTTCAACGGATCCCAAAATAGCTTTTCGAACTCCACCACCTTATCGTCTGCAACTTTTATTCCTTCTTTTTCCAGCAGTTCCTGCATTTTTTCGGGAGTTTCAAAATGGAACTTGCCTGTAAGCATCCCATTCCTGTTTACCACACGGTGGGCGGGTACCTTAGGCTTCACTTTATGACTGCCATTCATGGCATAGCCCACAAGACGCGCTCCTGATTTCGCACCAGTTGCTGCAGCAATAGCGCCGTAGGTGCTTACCCTTCCCTTAGGGATGTGTCTTACGATTTCATAGATCAGGTCGTAGCTATTGTCGGACATGAGTACTACTCCTTTTGTTTTCTCTTTTCTAAAAGTACTGACTTTTTCGGCTCAGGTACATTCTGATAATCGTAAGGACAATTAAGGCAGCCGCTACCGCAGCAATAGCCACGCTTCAGTAAGAACTTAGCAGTGAACACCAGCCTTCCGTCGGGAAGGAGGTAGTAGTCTTCGTGTTCCTGGAGAGAAGGCAAATTCCTGTTGTTGATTTGTTGATTTGTTTATTTGTTGAGTTGTGTAGCTGTTGAGATGCTTATTTGGTGATGTTTAGTTGTTTATTTGTTGAGTTGTTGAGATGTCATTTATTCTTCTTCTTCAGTTTTCTTCTTTTTGGGTGGGACTTTTATTGGTTGGTCTGGCAGGGAGAAGGACAGGAAATAAATAGTTCTGCCTTCGGCAAGGTGCATCTTTTCATAGTGGGTCTGGATGGCCAGCGGACCGGTGGCTTTGCCCTTGCCGTAGATGTCGGCTATATTTTCGTGGATGGTGCAGCCCTGTTCCTGAATAGTCTCCAGCGTGTAGTCATATAGTTCTTTAGAATCGGTCTTGAGGTTGATGTGAGAGCCAGGTTTCAGAATCTGCTGGTATTGGCTGAGAAACCGCGGATGGGTTAGACGGTTCTTTGCTTTTGATTCGCGCAAAAAAGGATCGGGGAAAATGATCCAGATCTCCGATACTTCGTTTTCGGCAAAGTACTGAGCGATCTGAAGGATATGTATACGGAGGAATGCGACGTTCGACAGTCCTTCTTCCAGAGATTTCTTTGCACCGATATACATCCGGTTGCCTTTGATGTCTACGCCGATGAAATTCCGGTCTTTGTGCTGGCGGCCAAGCCCCACGCTGTATTCACCTTTTCCGCAGGCAAGTTCGAGGGTTATCGGGTGATCATTTTTAAAATATTCTGCCCAGTTACCCCTTGCATTTTCCGGATTTTGGAGTACATTAGGGAAACTTTTGATGGCTTCAAAGCGTATGAGTTTTTTCTGGCCCATGGGCCGCAAAGATATTTTTATTTAAAAACACCACCCATAAAATCAACTTTATGAAGAAATCACCTTTACTTATTACAGCCATTGCTGCCATGGGGTATCTCACGCTCGCCAGTAATGATTCGGGCCCCGCAGCTGAAGGAACTGGTAACAGGACACAAAGCAATCCGAACACGGCAATGCATGGTTGCGGACAACTTGGGTGCCACGGGGCGAATGATGCAAACACC
Organism: Bacteroidota bacterium; assembly: GCA_023426425.1. Classification (GTDB taxonomy): domain Bacteria; phylum Bacteroidota; class Bacteroidia; order Chitinophagales; family Chitinophagaceae; genus JAFIGV01. Next base: position 5,123 of record JAFAAT010000172.1, read on the forward strand.
ACTATCACTGTTTTCCTGACCGAAAGCCAGAACGGAACTCCAGTCCAGAATGGGATGTACAAGCCCGCTACTACCTACAATGTGGTTATTGGTGGCGGCCTCCCAGTTTCTGCTTCAAAATATGGCTTTCAGATAACAGCTACACGGGCAGGCAACTTGAACGCTGGAACGTTCGGAACAGGATCCAGTGGTCAAGTTCACACTGCACTAGGTAATTCACTAGTTGAACATAGCCTACCACTGAGTGCATCTTCTACCTATTCTACTCCCAGCTTTCAGTGGGTGTCTCCTTCTGCTGGAGCAGGCACCGTTACTTTCAATGTCGTCGTTAACGCGGTCAACGGTAATGGTGTTGCAGATCCTGCGGATCATGCTTCACTAGCCCAAATAACTTTTGCAGAAAATACAACTTCCGTCGCCGAACTCTCACAAAACATCCGCATTGCCGCATATCCTAATCCTGCTACAGACCAGGTTAACCTGAAGTTTGAAGATGCAGAAAAAGGAACCTATGTCGTAGCTGTCATGGATATGACTGGTAAAACTATTCACACACAACCACTCCAGGTAAGCAGTGCTTCTGCTTCCCTCAGCCTCGAATCATCTTCATGGGCTTCAGGTCTTTACATGGTGCGCATCATGAAAGACGGTGCTCAAAGGGTGATTCCTGTAAGCAAGCAATAAACCCGAAGTAACAGATATTGTTTAGTTAAGGTAGCGGCCTCCCTCGGGAGGCCGTTGGTGCTTTTCATCTTACTACATCATTATGACAACTCCGCTATGAAATTTTCACCCATTAAAATAGATTTGAGTTAATATTGGTACGGAATTAATGCTTGAACCGTATCTCTGAACCATAGTGTATGAAGCGAACTTTACTTTTATTTTTGAGCTGCGGTCTGGGTTACTTAACCTTTACCAGCCACAGCAACGGCATCGCCCAGCAGGGCTATAACAGGACTGGAGCAAAGAACTCACAAGCCAATTGTGCAGGCACGGGATGTCACGTGAATGCAACTAATAGTGTCACACTCTCGGTCTCTTTTTTCGACCTCACTACAAGCCAGCCAGCGAACACGGGGTACTACTCTGGCGGACACGTCTACAGGGTGACTATTGACGCAGGTAACGAACCCGCCTACTCCGAATTTGGATTCCAGTTTGCCGTTACTGACGGTGCTGGCACCAGCAAAGGTAGTTTCGTACCCACTGCCGGTCTTCAGTCCCATGTAGCTGATGGAATAGGGATCATTGAACAGGCAGCTCCTATCCCGGCCACTTCAAGCGGCTTAGTCAAGGAGTTCTATTGGAAGGCACCTCCCACAGGAACAGGCAATATCGACGCCTATGTAACAGTCCTGGCTTCAAACAATGACAATTTTGTCACGGGCGACCGGTCCGCACATGCAAAGATCTCGTTTGTTGAGAAACCATTATCTATCGAAGGCATTTCACAGCCGGCCATAGTTTCTGTTTACCCCAACCCCGTAGCCGACAGATTAGAAATAAATCTTGAAAAGGCAAGAGCCGGAGACTATACACTGAGGGTATACACGTTGTCAGGGCAGGTAATTGTAAATCAGGTAATCAATGTTTCAGGCACCACAGCTTTTACTGAACTGAACACCGGTTCCTGGTCCAGTGGCACCTATCTGGTAAGTCTTAGCAGTTCTTCCGGCAAGGAAGTAATTCCTGTCGTCAAGCGATAGCCATCTTGCCAGAATATTGTTAAAGCCACCACAACTGGTGGCTTTTTGCATTCATTGGCATGGTTTGCATCCTGTTCTCTGAACGAGTGTTGTTTAGACGATTTAAAGGCTGTGCGATGAATAAGAACAGGTTGACGAGCGCGATTTTTCCAAAGAGAATTTTGAACTATGCCACGGTTTGGGAGCGTTTCGGCGCTTTCGTAATCGACCTTTTAATCATCATGCTGTTTAGCGTGGTAGTGAGTCTGAAGATCAGCATCCCCTACTCGTGGATTGTTACGGCCTGGCTTTATGAAGCTTTGCAGTTATCCGGTATGCACCGCGCCACCATCGGACAGAGAACCATGGGCATAAAAGTGAGCAATATGCAGGGCGGCAGCCTGAGCTTCGTGGAAGCATCGGTAAGGCATTTTTCCAAATACCTTTCTCTGTTTACTGCACTTTCCGGCTACCTGATCGTCATTCTTGACCGGAGGAAGCAGACCCTTCACGACAAGATCGCTGAGTCAGTTGTAGTGACCGAAGAGAGCTATCAACCCGCCATATAGTAGCATGAGTCCATCAATCACTCCCAGGTAGTATTTGTCAGTGGGATACTGTTTCGACACCACAATGGCCCGCCAGGTCAGGATAGAAACGATAGCAGCAATCAAAAGGTGAGTTTCATTTCCCACCCTGAAGTACTGAAAGATACAGAGCAGTGCAAATACAACAATAGTGAAGTACATCAGGCTGTAACTTCTGTTGATGCCAATCACGTTGGGTATTGTAAGTATGTCCTCTCTCATATCAGTCTGCATATCTCTCACATCGAAAGCAATACACAGGGTAAACAGGAATACAAAACGTATCAGCAGCTCCAGCGGGTAGGCGTACACGGATACATTCCAGTGGAGCATTGGGAGTACTGCTGTGGTGATCGTCCAGACGAGTGTAAGGGTGAGAATTTTCACCCAGCCATAATCACGCAGTCTGCCCTGCCCGAACGGCAGCAGAGGAAAAGTATAGCCGAACGAAAGGACACCAAGTAGAAGACAGGTGAGGAGAATTTCCCGGCTGACGAAGAACAGGCTGAAGGCGATCAGCGAAAGCCCGGTAATTACCATGATCAGGTGCCAGTACCGGTGCGTTAAGGTCCATCGGTAGCGGTCAGACTTTCTGGCTTCTGTGCGTCGCAGCAAGAAATGCGCATTGTAAACTACTAATGTGCTTCCTGCTATGAATGCATGGAGCTCCGAAGGCTGGGGTAGTGCACCGAGGATCAACCTTTCGGTGGCGAGGCAAAGGCTAATGGCGCAGCATGCAGCGAATACGCTGGTGTATAGCAGCCAGTCTGTGAAGCTCTTAAGCACGTGCTGCAAATCTAGCAATCTCTTTGTCCATCACCTAAGGTGTTGAGCCTCATTGTACTGGCAGAAATGCATTTTCGTGTATGTGCAACTGATGGGAAAACCAGCTGTTTTTCGTTAAATTTAGTACATGATCCAACGCCTGTTTGACATACCTGCGCAACGTGCGGCTGAAGACCCGGAAGGGATCATGTTGGCCGCTAAAGAAAATGGTAACTGGACTACCTACACCAGCGGGGAAGTCTGGGAAACTGCACGTAAGCTGGCAGGAGGAATTCTGTCACTCGACATTAGCAACCAGACGCTTGAGCCGGAGCAGCAGGAAAAGATTGCTATTATATCGCCCAACCGCCCGGAGTGGATGATCACAGATATGGGTGTGCAGCTCACTGGTGCGGTGCTTACACCTGTGTATCCTACAATAAGCCCTAAAGAACTCGAATTCATCCTTGCCGAAGCGGGCGTGCATATCGTCTTTATTGCCAGCAAGGACCTCTACAAGCGTTTTAAATCCGCACTTAAGAATGTGCCTTCTGTAAAGCACATTTATTCATTTGATCCGGTGGAAGGTCTCGTCAGCTGGAAAGAACTCATTGACAAAAACCTGGCACCAGATCCGCAGGTTATCGACAGGATAAAACCTGAAACCCTCGCCACCATCATCTACACTTCGGGTACCACAGGCGATCCCAAGGGTGTGATGCTTAGCCATAGCAACATCGTCAATAATGTGCAGGACTCCATGCCTGCATTTTCATTTGCCGAGAAAGGTGCGCGGACGCTTAGCTTCCTTCCTTTGAATCATATTTTCGAGAGGATGGTCACTTATGTCTACCTGCAGGCAGGGCTATCAGTATGGTATGCAGAAAGCATGGAGACGATTGGAGACAATCTTCGTGAAGTAAAGCCCCTGGTATTTACCACTGTACCTCGCCTGCTGGAAAAGGTTTATGAGAAAATACTTACCAAGGGTCTTGCCCTTACTGGTGTCAAACGTGCCCTGTTTTTCTGGGCGTTGGAGTTGGGCAAGAAGTACGACAATGCCAATCCTGGCAGTGCTTGGTATCAGCTCCAGCTGAAGCTGGCTAACAAGCTTATCTTCAGCAAATGGCGGGAAGCACTTGGCGGAAATGTAAAAGCTATTGTGACCGGCTCTGCTGCCTGCCAGGAGCGGTTAATAAGAATTTTCACTGCTGCTGGTATCGTCATCATGGAAGGATACGGCCTCACGGAAACCTCACCTGTTATCTCAGTAAACCGCTTTGAATCAGATGACAGAAGGGTAGGGACTATCGGACCACTCATCCAGAATGTAGAAGTGAAGATTGCTGAAGATGGGGAGATATTGACCAGAGGAAAGAATGTGATGATGGGATATTACAAACGTCCTGAGCAAACCGCCGAGGCGCTCAAAGACGGCTGGTTTCATACCGGTGACATAGGGCAGTGGGTAGAAGGTAAGTTTCTCAAGATTACCGACAGGAAGAAGGAGATATTCAAAACCTCCGGTGGAAAATATGTAGCTCCGCAGGCTATCGAGATCAAAATGAAAGAAAGCCCTTTCATTGAACAGATTATGGTCACTGGTGCAGGAAAGAAGTTTGTCAGTGCGTTGATCGTCCCGGCATTTCCTGTATTGCGCAAATGGCTTCAGGACCAGGGTAAGCCTGTGCCCACAAATGATGAGCTGATCACGCTACCAGAAGTAAGAGATCTCATCAGGAAACAGATAGACAAATACAATCCACAGTTCAGTCATGTAGAGCAGGTGAAGAAGTTTGTACTGCTGCCGCAGGAATGGACCATCGACACCGGTGAGCTCACACCTTCGCTAAAGATGAAACGTAAGATCATTGAGCAAAGATTCGGCCACCTGATCGAAGACCTTTATACCGACCCTATGTCTAAGATTTGATTCACTATTTTTGCAACCTTCCGAAAAAAACAACTACACGAATCAACAACTACACAACAATCAACCACACTACACAACAACTCACCGACTCAACAAATACACAACCCACCAACTACACGAATCAACGAATCAACGACTACACACCAATCAACTAAACGATTCCACGATTGAACGATTCAACGACTCACCAACTACACGCCTCAACAACTCAACAACATTGAACCTCCACATCCGAAACATGGTTTGCAATCGCTGCCGGATGGTAGTGAAGCAGATCATCACAGACACCGGCCTTACTCCTTTGCAGGTAGAACTGGGCGAGGTAGAACTTGCAGAGGAGCAGCTCACCGATCTGCAACGCCAAAAACTAAATGCTGGTCTTCAGGAAGCAGGTTTCGAACTGCTGGATGATCGTCGTAGCAAACTGATCGAGAAGATCAAGCACCTTATCATCGATTTAGTCCACCACCGCGACGACCAGGAGAAGCTTAAACTCAGTGAGTACATCTCTTCCAAACTTCACTATGACTATCCCTACCTGAGTAAGCTGTTCTCCGAAACTGAGGGGATTACCATTGAACAGTTTATCATCAACCATAAGATTGAAAAAGTGAAGGAATGGCTGGCCTATGATGAGTTTTCACTCAGCGAGATCGCCGACAAGCTCCACTACAGCAGCGTAGCCCATCTTTCCGCCCAGTTTAAGAAAGTAACTGGCATGACACCCAGCTATTTCAAGCAGCTACAGCATAAACAGCGTAAGCCGCTCGACAACATCATGTAAACCGTGCGAACTTCTTGAGCCTCGCCATGGACTGTCTCACGTTGATCTTAGCATTCCTCTGCCTGGCAGCACAGTAGCAATTCAGTTACATAGTAAGACCGCCGCCATCCTTTTAGTCCCGACACTTCGGGAACGGCGTCCCTGCCTGCCCGAACCCGAAGGGGGCGGGCCTGCCGGTAGGTTTACCTGCCGATAGGCAGGCAGGTTTGATGCTTGCCCATACAGAACGGCAGATGTGCCGTATTGCGGGAACTTATCGCCGTGAAACGGGAAGCGACCCCCCCCCCTAGAAACTTTACCCGCAGGTGATAGACAACATCTTATAAACCGTGCAAACTTCTTGAGCCTCGCGATGGACTGTCTCACGTTGATCTTAGCATTCCTCTGCCTGGCAGCACAGTAGCAATTCAGTTACATAGTAAGACCGCCGCCATCAGGGCGTCTTTGATGGCGGCCGTCTTTTTTTGGTTCTTTTTTGGACGAGCAAAAAAGAACATAAATCATTTGTGGAGCAAATAGAAGCTGACTCTTTTCACCCGAACCTATAAAGTGGCTCGACTACTCAATAGGAGAAGGCGCCTGACAGAACTTTAACCGTAGGCGATGGACAACACCTTATAAACCGTGCAAACTTCTTGAGCCTCGCGATGGACTGTCTCACGTTGATCTTAGCATTCCTCTGCCTGGCAGCACAGTAGCAATTCAGTTACATAG
>JAFAAT010000203.1 GCA_023426425.1 Bacteroidota bacterium
CCTGTGTGCTGAGTACCTACAGGATAGATTTCCCCCTTTGTCAGTGTAACCGTAACCGGTATTCCAGGCGGATGTGTCAGTGTCTGTGCAGCAGGGGTGATCTCCAACACAACGGAATCGCAGTTAGCTACCAGGGAATATCCGAAGTTGCCATACGAATAGCTCGGGTTGATGCTGCCTTTTGCTCCAAGCAGATAATATTCGGTTGCGTTACCCTCCCCATCAGAAGGAAGAATTGTCATTGCATCTTCCTTTGCTATTTCACGATTTCCAAACTGTACTGTGATGTTACTGTCTGCAGTTATGTACAAGCTTTTTTTGCTTACCTGTTCCACAACGGTGCCGCTGATCCAGTTCAGTTCGGCAGAGCTGAGGACGACATAAGTGGGCACGCCGGGTACTACACTATAAGTCGAAGTATTTCCGTTGAAATGGTAGTAAAAATTGACTGTCGCGCTGTGCTTGCTCATGAGAATAATAGTGCCCTTGTTGCAATTCTCGTAATGGTGTGTGCCGATCATATAGCCTCCTAAAGCCAGGTGGAACTCCCTCCCGGCATAAATCGTCTGAGCGTTGCAATCGTTATACGCCAGCAGTAAGAGGCAGGTAACAAGTGTGAATATCTGTTTCATGAGAGTACCTTTGAAACGAGGTTGTTTGTGTGCGCCTTCAACTACAAAATTTATTATTAAGTTATTTGCCAGCAAGGTGGCAATGCCCCCATTATAAATTAGGGGAATTCCCTAGCTTCGAAGGGTTCGTAATCGCCAATCTGTTGTTGAGAGTAAAAGACATCACTGTACTAGCTGCATTCTCAAACGCCCACCTCCCTGTACAATCCAATAGTTTTAAAATAGGGGTAAACCACTAGTCAAACATTGGCCTTTGCAGCTATCTTTACGTAAAAGGCCAGCCATGGTAAGACTCCATCTTTTCCCATTTCTTGTGCTATCTCTCTGCATGGTCACAGGTTGTAGCGAAAGGCCAGGCAGTTCCGGCACCCTGACTGGCACGCCGGATTCGTCGATTGTCAGACTATTCCAAAGGTCTCTTGCGATCCGGCAGTCAAATCCTGACTCTGCGTTAGTTTTATGTGATTTGGTGTATCAGCAATCGAAAGAGAAAAGCTATCACAAGGGAGTGGTGGACTCAAGACTCACCAAGGGAATGATCCTGCTGCACCGGGGCGATCACCAGGAAGCACAGAAAGTATTTGGGGAAGGAGTTGACTATGCCGCGAATTATCGGCAGGAAGATGTTGGTTTATTTCAGGTGAACGAGGGTTTAAGTTTTATGATGTTGTCACAGTGGGACTCAGCAAGCCGTTCGTTGCTGGATGGCATAGAGAGTTTAAAAAAGGACACCAGTAGGGAAACCGATGCATTGATACTTGCCTACAACAACCTGGCGAACGTTTATATAAAGCTGCGCCAGAAAACTGATGCGCTAAGGTACCTGGAAGAGGCGGAGAAGTTTAATGCAAAGCTGCCGGCAAGCCGCCGTGATAGCAGAACGATGGCATTTGTGCAGGCAAGCAAGGCGCAGATATACCTGGGCTATGAAATTTTCGAGAAGGCGGAAGAGCACTTCAAACTCGCAGTTGAAATAGCCAGAAAACATCATGACCGAGAGCTGGAACAGGATCTACTGGCAGGGCTTAGTGGCGTATATCTTGCCAGGAAAGAACCTCATCGAGCTATCCCATTGTTGAAAGATGCGTTGTCTTTCGCTGCGACGCAGAAGAACACCAACCCGTATAATTCGTATCTGGCACCTTCCTATTCGCTGGCGGAGGCTTACTACGATCTGAAAGACTACAGCAATGCAAAACGAATACTTCTCGAGGCGATTGAAGTTGCTGATTCGACCCGATTCAATGTAGGGCAAGAGCATGCTCATGAACTGCTAGCGAAAATATATGAAGCTGAGCGGGAGCCCTGGAAAGCTATTGCTGAACTTAAGAATTTCACGGCATTGAAAGACAGCTTCCTGGCTGAAGAAAAGCAAAGAGCGGTGAATGAGTTAGAACTTAGATACAGAACAGCGGAAAAAGACAGGACACTGGCTGAAAAAGAGCTGATGATAGAGCGGCAGAAAAGCAGTATGAGGGATCAGAAAACCGGCATCCTTATCCTGGCTGCGTTGGCAATCCTACTAACTGCGCTATTTTTCGCGATCTACCGAAACATTAGGCAGAAGCAGAAACTTCAGAATGAACATATCAGGCACCTGGAAGCAGAAGCGGAAATAAGCCATCTGAAAGCAATGGTAAAAGGAGAGGAAAAAGAGCGGGCAAGACTTGCAAGTGAATTGCACGACAATATTGTGGGGCAACTTGCCGCTATCAAAATGAATTTCAGCGCTATTCAGCACCAGTACCGGCTTGAGCATCTCACTAGTTATTCTGAAGCACTACGCCAACTGAATGATGCCGCTGACGACGTAAGAAAAACTGCCCATAATCTGATGCCGGCCGTTCTACTCCAAGGTGGATTGTTTGCCGCTATACGCCATTTCTGCAGGAAAATGAGCCCGCATCTGCATATAAATTTCCAGTGTTTTGGTGAATTGCCAAGGTTGGATCCCGAGTTCGAACTTTCATGTTATCGCATCGTACAGGAGCTTGTACAAAACACAGTTAAACATTCGAAGGCGGAACATGTAATGGTGCAATTGAACTGTACAGTGGACATGCTTAGTATGACCGTAGAAGACGATGGCGTGGGAATGGATGACAGCAGGCGTTCGTCAGGTTCTGGCCTGGGTCTGAAGAATATAGAGACAAGGATCAGCGCGTTCAACGGACAGATGCAGATAGAGGCGCAACCAGACCGCGGTACGGCTGTTTACATTGAATTTGACCTGACAGTAAAGAATGAACTAGTTAAATGATTATCCAAAGAAAAGTTTCTTCCCCAGTGATGATCCGAATTGCCATAGTAGACGACCATCCGATGGTGCTGACTGGTATTCAGAATATGCTTCGCACCTACGAGCATATTGAAGTTACAGGCATTTACTCTGATGGCGCGTCTTTGCTCGATGCGCTTGAAGGTGAACAGCCTGATGTGCTTCTGCTTGACATTCAGCTGCCGGAGATGACAGGTGAGCAACTTGCGCCAGTAATCAGCACGCGCTACCCCTCTATAAAGCTACTGGCGCTGACTAGCCTGGATACACCTTTTCATATCAGAAGCATGTTTGAGAAAGGTTGTCTCGGGTACCTGCTGAAAAACACTGACCACAAAACTTTGGTCGACGCGATAGAGACTGTTTATTCGGGAGAGCAATACCTTGAACCCTCTTTGAAGGAGGAATTATTCCATAGCCTGACCAAGCCGCAAAAGCAAGTAAAACTGACACGAAGAGAGAAGGAAATCCTTCAGTTGATAGGTAGCGAACTTACCACATCCCAAATGGCTACTCAACTCTACCTAAGTCCAAAAACAGTGGAGAACCACAGACTAAGCCTGATGCAGAAGTTTGGTGTTAAGAACACTGCCGGCCTGATCAAGGCAGCGATAAATACCGGCTTCCTGGAATGAGAAGACGTGAGGTCATTGTAACCTTTCGAAACCAGGAAACATCAGCCTGAGTCAGAGGCTCTAGTTGTTAGTGTATCCGGAAATTTAAAGGTGTGGCCATCCGAAGAGGCCGGGGAAATAAAATTTAGTTGTTACCCGTTATATTGTCAAACAACCACAAATGAAGAAGTTCTTAAGAATGACGGCATTAGTAGTCGGCACAGTAATGGTAGCAGCTGCAATTGTTGCACTCAGTTTAGATGACCCTAAGCCAGGATATCATCTGAATAATCTTGCTAACTTCGAGGGAATTTCACTTTCCAAGATTAGTTCAACGAATGCGAAAAAAGGAAGGTTCAAGACTTCTGTAGTTTTTACCCGACAGCCTGGCCAAGTACAGCGTAAGGAATTTTACGGGCAGGAAATCTCTATCAATGGCAACGAAAAAATTGACCACATATTCATCGGAATCACCAACAATCATCTTGCGCGGATCGAAGTCTGGAACCATGGTAGATTAATTGAAGTAAGCGAACTCGGTTTTATGGGAAAAATGACATGGGGAGATGAACAGCTACTGAGCACTGAATTTTTCGATCAGACCAATTCAAAATACAGTGGAACCAGCAAAGTCAGAATGCAGTTTAATAACGGTTCAAGCTTCCTGGGCAACATCGCAGAATTGGGAGTCGACCTTTCCCATTATGGCGATCTCAGTGGAGACAAGGTTATTTCGTTATTTGCAAAAGGTATAGACACCCAGGTTTATGCTCAGCCTATATTCAAAGACTTCAAGATATGGAAGAACTATAGTTCACCAGACTAACCAAATGTTTAATTCTTCTACTCAGGCAAGGTGATTACAGCAAAACGCTGGTTTTGGAAATGACTCGCCCAGGAGCTATCGGATTAATGTCACATTCCCCTGTTTGTAAAACCGTCTGCCGGTGTTGGTATATGCCTCTACTATGACCACATATACGCCCATGGGTTGTGGTTCGCCGTTGAAGCGTCCATCCCAGCCCTGCTCTATGTCAGAGGTTTCAAATACTTTATTCCCCCACCGGTTATAGACCTGGAAGGTCTTGAGCGTGGCGATCCCTCGTTTTACAATCTTTAGCTCGCCGTTGGGACCTGAGCCCGGCACAAAGGCATTGGGTATATCCAGCACGGTTTCTGTTTTGACATAGACATCGATGGAATCGATTGCAGGGCAGCCATTTTCTGTGGTCGCAGTAACTATATAGCGTGTGTTTACAGGTGGGCTAGCAATGGGATTAGCGATAATAGTGTTCGTCAAACCAAGAGGTGGGAACCACGAGAAATAGAGACAGTTACCCTGAGGATCCATTTGATAGCTTTCGCCCGGGTAAATTGAAACAGAATCAGGCAAGTGCAGTAACCCTCCAGGGTGTACGTCTATAGAAGTGTAGAGCGTGTCTTTGCAGCCATATACATCAGTAACATAGACAGTATAGTTCATTCCAGAGACAGGTGTGGCCACCGGAGTGGCGCTGCGTGGGCTGTCGATGAAATGAGGAGGCACCCAGGTGTACGATACGCCTCCCTGGACCTTGTAACTGACCGTCGCTCCCGGGCATATTGCTGTATCGACTGGATTAACAGTGGCAATAACGCTGTCAGCTATTTTTATGTTGATGGAGTCACTGCCGATGCAGCCATTCTTAGTTGTTACAGTCAGCTTCAGCATAGTGTCTGATACTCCATGAAAGATTATGTCAGGATTCGTAAGGTCATTAATTCCGGTGTTGAAGTCCCACTGGTAGGTGTATTGACTATACCAGCCGGGTGACACAACAGCATTGATCATAATGGCATCACCGTTACAACTTGCCGTATCATTGCCTACAGATACTATGGGGGTCGGATCGACCTCAACAGTAAGCGTCTTAGTGATATCGGGGCATTGGGGGTAGCGTGCTGTGACTGTGAAGGTTGTTGTCGTGTCGATTTTGATGACCGGATTAAGGACTGTGCTGTCTGATAATCCGATCCCTGGTGACCAATTGTAAGAGAACATTGGATCTCCAATCAGTGCAAGTTGAACACTGTCGCCCTTGCAAAGGAATGTGTCAGAAACGTTGAACGTCAGAAATGCTACGTTGAATATATAATGTCTGGTATACGTCGGACAAACAGTGTTTTCCGTGAGGGTATAGACACCGGTCTCAGTTACAGTTATCGTTGGAGTAGTTGCTCCAGTGGACCACTGCGGATTACCAATTAGCGTGTCTCCACTCAGGATAACTGAGTCCGCAGCACAAAGGACAATCGTATCCCGGATTGTGTCTGCCTGCGCAGCACTTCCGGCAATTCCATTTATATCCGCCATGGGCAAGACATAGCTGCCCTGGCTGTAGACGACTCCATAAAATGCAGTGACCCTTGCTCCAGAAACTAGGTGGTGTGTAACCGAGGTATCGAGCTCCAGGTGTACATATTGGTAGATCGGGTTGTTAGGAAAACTTTGAAACAGAGCACCTATGGGTGCATTGTCGAGCATGATAGCCGGCACGTTCGAGGTCTCGCTTATAATGGTCGCATAGTGAAACGCGGTGTCTGCAAATCCCATAGGACGTACTAAGGGGATATAGGCCTCCGTGATTCCGCGCGACATAGGATAGCACCAAACCATGTCAGGGTCCCCCTGTCCATAGTCAGCGTCATACCAGTCTGACAACATGAAATGGGCCATGCCGAAGTTTGAATCTGCCGTTACGACTGTTGGATGGAAGATAACAGTATCAAATATTTGCCCCTGGTTCAAAGTAGCCACAGGTATATTGTCAAACTTAATGACATTGCCGTTCGTCCTGGAAATAATGCGTAACATACTCTTACTATTCTTATACATTGGAACAACAGGGTATTCCTTTGTCCACCAGTCTGAGGGAAGCAGTTGTTCCATCAACTGATCAGCACAACACAAAAACGTTGAGGTGACCTGAGGGTATTTTGCATAGTTTGTTGGACCAGTAGTAAAAACGTTAATCGGGAAGCAACAGGAGGCATTTAACACTTTTATAAGACTGCCACTAAGATCTTTACCCGGGGAGGACTGAAAAGGGGTACCAAGCTGAAACACCTCACCTTTGTTCAGGGTAACTGTAAACGGTACGTTCGCGGAATGGGAATAGGACTGCGCACTTGGAGTTATTTCCAACTCGACATTGCAGTTTGCAACTATTGTGAAATTGAATACACCAAAGTTACCGGCAGATCCTCCCCGGAGAGACATTCCATAGTATTCCGTAGCGATGTCCTGTGCATCAGACGGGAGTACGGTCATGGCATCCTCATTTGCTGTTTCCCTGTTACCAAACTGTACAGTAATATTACTGTCAGAGGTAATCCGCAGACTCTTGTTGTCGATCTGGTCAACAAGCAGGTTTGAAATCCAGCCCGTTTCTGTCGGCGTGAGATAGATGTAAGTTGGCAGGCCAGGTTGAACCGTATAGGTTTGAACCGTACTGTTGAAGTTGAAGGTCAATTGAGCTGTTGCCTGATGCTTACTCATGAGAATAATTGTCCCATCGTAACAATATCGGTCGGAGATTGAGCCAAAGGTGTATCCTCCCAACGCAAGATGGAATTCTTTGCCACTGTAGTTCGTTTGCGCCGAACCAGGGCATGAAAAACACAACAGTATTAAACAGAGGAGGATTACAGGCAATCTCATAAGAACATCTATTTGGCTGAGTATTTTCATATTGTTCTATTGGTGTAAAACTGAGGAATCATTTGGCTCATTATATCCGTAGAATCCAGTATTTAAAAACCAGGGGTAAACCACTAGTTTCTGCTGGAATTGGAAGGTTTCATTCCAATGCCTGAAGAAGAATTCTTTGATGGCTGAATAGACGGAGCGAAAACAAGACACGTTAGGACGATAGTTGCAGAAACCGCCTCCACGGCGGAAAATTAGGGGTATACCACTAGTAGTAGAATGCAGTAATTGTGGTTAGAAATCAGTTTAGAGAGAACAGCTAGCCGTTTCAAGGTCTCGTCACGCGGAACGGAGTTGCTTCTGTCAAATCCTGGAAAGGAAGTTTTCCGAGGACTACGTCAGGAGCAACGAAAAAGAAGTCAGGGACTTCGTTCCAGTCATCGCGGTTAGAGTAAAAATGCATGAAAGGGAGGGAAAGTTTTTCGTAGAAATTGTTCCTGATGTCGTCAGTGACATATCTAGATGTCGAATCGGCAAACCATTCAAAATAATGCCGGATGGTAAATTCTTTTGTCCCGGAAGCCACACTGAAGAAGTCATTGCTATAGGTGTAGTACTTACGATCCAGGTACCAGCGCCCGGAATTTTTCCTATATCGTACTATGAGGTGAGCGTCACAGAATTCACCGTAATATATCCTCCGCGGAAGGACGAAATTGTCATTGAGGGGATACGCGTATCGAGGGTTCCGTATTGCTTTTCGTTCATACCGTGTGATGGCAAAAGAAGATTTGTCGATGTGGAGAAGACCTTCTTCTTTGCTTTCCCCGATGTGTATAGCCCAGTTGCGAATGCCGTGTCTTTCCGTGGAGAAATGGCTTTTGTAGGAAATTATATATTCACTTCCGGTATCTGAAACCATGGTATAAATATAATCGTCAAGCAGCCCTGGCTTGAGCGAGGCTGCATCGAGGTTATATACCGGATTTGTGTAAAAGAAATCGTCAATCGGGTGTCCCAGAAAGTTTTCCAAGATTGTGATTTTAGAACGCCGTAGAGCCAGGAGTGCAAAAGCTTCGTTCGAGGTAATGAGTTTTTCAGTTTTGTCCAGCCTGAAAAGTACCGCAAGCCTGCTCTCGATTAAGTTGCAATATTGATCGTTCACACTTGAATACTCACGATAGAATGAATAGATTACATGGTTCCTATCTGCATAGTTTTCGGGTATCAGGGCGACTGCTCTTCTTACGATTGACAGAGGCTTCAGTTCGTGAAACACGAAGTCCTGTAGGTTATTTTCCTGAAGCCGAAGATAGATTAGGTGGTCTCCATTGTGTAAGTTTATTCGCTGCTTTCGCCTGATTCCAATTGCAGTGATCTCAATGGTTAGATGCCTGAATTGCTTTGGTAAGGTGAACTCAAAGCGGCCGTCGTGGTCAGTGGAAGCAGTTTGGCGTGTTTCAATAATTGTTATGCTGGCATAAGCTATGGCGGTAGAGTCGTCCATAGTCCGGAGTATACCTGTAAGTCGAAACTGGGCCGACACCGGAACAGTCACCAGAAAAAGGAGAATCAACAGAATGTGCTTTGTATTGACAGGCATAATTGGTTCGGGGCTCTTTAAAATTACGAGTAATTCCATAAGAGCAAGCACTCCACCAAGTCCAGGGACATTAGAAATATTTACTGTGATTAGAGTCCAAGAAATTTCTTCCCCTGATGTCGCCAAACCATTTGCTAATGAGGTTCAGGCAGGTTGTGAGGATAGGTCCGTTCCAGCGGATCGCAATGTTGAGAATTCAGGAGCCGAGAAAGATAGTCATTGAAACTGACATTGCCATTAGTGAAATTACTTTAAGCCTGGGCTACTCGAGACTGCCGAATTTCAGCAATTATTTCAAGGAAATATTCGGAGCTTCTCCGACTACCTTACGGGAAAAGGTGAGACATAGTAAGTGAAGCAGATCTGCTCGTTCCAGGTTTGTACAAACCGATAAGCATGAAATTCTTAGTGCTTTTAGCAATTGTTTTTAATACCAGCTTTCAAACAATAACAAACGAAATGGACAGCAAATTAAAACGCTATATAGCGAACAAAGAAGAGGAGCATGTCATCTCCGTGATTCGTGAGAATCCGCACATGCTTGATGATGTAGATGAAAGCGGGGTGAGTGTGTATTTCTTATTAGCTTATGCCGGGTTGAATACTGCATTCGCCGCTGCTGTAGAATTGAAGAAACAACTTAGTTTTCATGAAGCCGTTGTAGCTGGTAAGGCTGGAATAGTGAAAGAGCATCTTCAGCGGGATTCCAGTCTGGTAGACAGCTATTCTACTGATGGCTTTACCCCTCTGAGCCTTGCCGCTTTTTTCAACCAGACAGAAACTGCGCTGCTGCTATTAGCAGCCGGAGCTGATCCTGGCAGGAAAGCTATCAACAAGTCTGAAGTCAACGCTTTACACTCTGCAGTGGCGCGGGAGAATATTACGTTATGCGAGGCTTTCCTGAAACGGGGAGTTGATGTCAATGTACCCCAGATGAAGGGGGTAACTGCATTACATTCTGCTGTGCACAGAGGCAACCTTGAAATGGTGAAATTGCTGATTCAATACGGGGCGGACCTGGAGGTAAAAATGGAAAATGGTGAAACAGCTTTGGATATTGCTGAACGTGAGGGTCACAAAGGAATTGCGGCAGTCTTGAAATCGGTTGAAGGGAAAATTGGTGGACACAGGTGATTATTACGCCCTTCAACTCCGCTGCCATTCCTTTAGCGCCCGGTTTTTAGGGGAATCTGGCGTCTATGTGAAACTTACTAGCAGATAGTTGCGGTGATTAAAAGCCCGAAATGTTCTTTACCCGGGAGAGGATATTGCAACCACCTGAGTCCAACAAGCGTGATATGTTCCCGAACTGACCCCTACTTATTAGCTGTATGTTGAGTCAAACGTCAAGTTGCTTATTCTTCTCAATACCAGAGTTTTTAAGTTCGCGTTCAAGGAAATAATTCAACGCTGTTCGCAATACAGCAATTGCTGCCAATTTACCAATATCATCCCAAGTGGGCGCTATTGCGGTTGCCAAAATATCTGCGCCCAACAATAACTCCAAAGCGAGCGTTAATGTGCTTCCGAACCGCACCCTAATTGCAGACGTTGACTCACGTTTCTGTTTCGCAACTAAATACCGGGCATATCGAAAGAGGAACTGTACAACACCGATACCTATTACAATTGCAGCCAATATTTCAACTGCACTTGCCAGATACTTCGTAATTGACTCTGCGAACGATTCAAGCATTGAATAATACTCTGCTGCCATCAATAATACCAATTCATTTGCCCTTATGCGCAATTCTGTAAACAAACCCTGCCATAGAGTGGTTTAATTTTTGGATAATACTTTCAGGATTGCGGCAATCTATTCTTCCTATTGAATGTCAATGCAGTTTTTAACAGAGAGAGAAGTAAGCTATTTCACCCCACGCATAGATTACCTGAAGTTCCGATGATCTTTATGGAATCTGTCAGGTTACTACTATTCGTCAGCGAGCAACCATCAGGACTAAACTCTATCCACGAAAACCTTAGTCTTGCTGTTTGCGCAAGTTTGATAGAAAATTTTAGTGTTTGCTATTATTGGGATTGCGATGTGGTTTCTTCTCTTACTTGTTTTTTGCAGAATGATTCGAAAAGTTAAATAATGCTTGACTATCAGATATCTCAAGTAAACGGGTAAGTCCTGTTACTAGTCAGGCGTGCAATAATCCAACTCTGTTTAGTCACTGTATTGAAGTTTAAGGATTACACCGTGCCAACAGCCCTGTGGGAGTAACTGAATTAAATTCAGATTTGCATAATGGCTATCTGCAACTTGCGAAATTGATGATCCGACATGGAGTGGACCTAGTGGTGCAAATGGAGAATAGTGAAACAGCTTCGGATATTGCTGAACGTGAGAGTCGCTATAATGGTGCTCCTTATTGTCGGTTCAGGAAAGGCAGTATGTATTGCCCCGACCCATGTATTATCAGCAACGTTTACTGGTTGCAGGTTTCAAAACAAGAATTTGGCAGTTTTCGAATTGATCGTAATTTTACGATGAAATCGGACTAGCAAAGACAGAATTGTCATAGGTGAATCTTGGTAGTGCGATATCGGGCAAATGCCGAGGAGTGCTGGTGGAGCTAAGTTGATTGTTAAAAACTGCGTGCTGAAACTGGTTCCGAACAAACAAGAAGTGATAATAGAGAATAATTCATGACCGTTAACAATTGCGTGCCCGCTGCCGAGCGTCAGAGGCTAGGCTTTTTAGATCGCTACCTAACCGTGTGGATATTCCTGGCTATGGTGTTAGGCGTGGCTATTGGCTATTTTATTCCATCGTCATCCGGGTTTATCAGTTCCTTTTCTTCCGGCACGACCAATATCCCACTGGCAATCGGGCTGGTCCTGATGATGTATCCGCCATTTACAAAGGTGAGATACGACCGGCTGAAAGAAGTGTTTAAAAACACTAAAGTATTAGGGGCCTCTCTTTTGTTGAACTGGATCATTGGCCCTATCCTGATGTTCCTGTTGGCAATCCTGTTTCTGCACGACTACCCGGAATACATGGTAGGATTGATACTGATTGGCCTTGCCCGCTGTATAGCAATGGTGATCGTGTGGAACGAGCTAGCAGGAGGCAGCAGGGAATATGCGGCAGGACTTGTCGCCCTGAACAGCATCTTTCAGGTGTTGCTCTACAGCGTTTATGCTTACGTTTTTATTACAATACTGCCACCGCTGTTCGGCATGTCCGGTTCTGTTGTCGATATTACCATTGGCCAGATTGCGGAAAGCGTTGCAATCTATCTTGGTATTCCATTTGTTGCGGGCTTTTTGACGCGGTATTTTCTGCTTAAAGCAAAAGGGGAAGCGTGGTATCAGACCAGGTTCATCCCGCTTGTTTCACCCATTACACTGATTGCACTGCTCTTTACGATCGTGGTTATGTTCAGTCTGAAAGGCGAATTGATTGTGCAAATCCCGATGGACGTGGTAAGGATAGCCATCCCTCTTGTTGTGTACTTCGCCCTCATGTTCCTGGTTAGCTTCCTTATAGGTAAGCGCTTGGGTGCAGACTATTCCACCAATGCTTCGATCGCTTTTACAGCGGCAGGGAACAATTTCGAACTGGCGATTGCTGTAGCGATTGGTGTTTTCGGTATTAATAGTGGCCAGGCTTTTGCAGGCGTTATTGGTCCACTGGTGGAAGTGCCCGCCCTGATTGCCCTGGTCAATGTGGCCTTCTGGTTGCGTAATAAGTATTATCCATCATCTCCCACAACATCAAATACCGAAAGAATATGAGGATTGCACTTTTTAGCGATATCCACGCTAATCTGCCAGCCCTTGAGGCTTGTCTGGCAGATATTGATAACAGGAAGCCGGATGCGGTGTACTGTCTCGGCGACCTGGTTGGCTACAATATCTGGCCCAATGAAGTTATTGGTGAGATCCGCAGGCGCGGTATTCCGACCATTGCCGGAAACTATGATTTTGGAATAGGTCGCGCAAATGATGATTGCGGCTGCGCCTATAAGACCGATGAAGAAAAGGATATGGGCAAGGTGTCAATCTCTTACACTAATAGCATTGTAGGAGAAGATGAAAGGCGATATCTGCGCAGTCTGCCCGCACATATCCGAGTGGAGTTTCAACTAAACTTTGATCGGTTAGACTTATTGCTGGTACACGGCAGCCCGCGTAAGATCAATGAATACCTGTTCGAAGACCGGGATGAAAAAAGCCTGATCCGCATCATGGAAGGAGCGAATGCAGATATTCTATGCTTTGGGCATACACACAAGCCCTACCACCGTGTACTTAATACTGGCACTCAGGAACAGCCTCACTATAGGCATGCAATCAATATTGGCTCGGTGGGTAAGCCGAAGGACAATGACCCGCGTGGTTGTTACGCGATCCTCACGATTAATGAAGAAGCGACAATTAGCCGGAAAGACAGTATCAAAGTTGAGTTTATCAGGTTTGAATATGATGTTGAAAAAGCAGCAAAAGCTGTCGAAAATAGCCCTCTGCCGAATGGCTATGCCGGGATGCTTAGAAGAGGTTTTTGACGCTTCGGTTCGATAACAGCCTATATAGTAGTAGTGGATGCGCATTTTTTTAAAACGGCTTCCTGTATGTGGATTGGATTAGCTCCGCTGATCCTCTTTAGTGGGGGCTTCTACGAAAGCAGGCCTTCGAAGCTTTCCACGTTCGCAAAAAAATCAAACCACCGGCAATGCGGAAGGACTTTGTGATCCTGGTCAGGTTGGCTGCGCTAATCCAGGTTAAGGGGCGTCAACAAAGTCTAACCTTCCGCAGTGCCTTGGCGAGTTTCCTTTTTCCCTCAGCTTTCAGAAAATCGGTTATTTTTTAGGGAATTGGATTAGTTCCGCTGATCCTTTGAGATGAAAGTCACAAAAGGTTTCCGTTCGCCTTATGAAAGAAAGCTTAATTTTCTTTTCACTTACGAGAGCGTAGCTTTCTATGTCCCCCAGAAAAATTAAACCTTTCGCAACGCGTAAGGCTTTTGGAACCTCTTTGGAGTTTTTTCGAACCAATTTCTAGACAGTATATTTATAACCTGTCCTAAAAAAGGGGAGGTTACAGACTCGCAAGCTTTCCTAAAGTAAATTTGTAATAATTCAGAAGAGTAAATCATTCAGCAGTTGAACCGTGGGGTACAGGAAACTTTGTATATAGGTATATGACCAATGCTACAGATCAAAAGAGGTTTAATTTGGCATTTCAGCTAGAGAATCAGAGTGACCCCGAAAGGTGTGAAATTAAACAGTATCAGATTTCCAAAATAACGGCAGTACTGTAATATGCTCATCGTTAACGGGATTATCCGCATCTTATTATTCACCTTTCGGGGCAAGTATGCTATATGTTATTGACAATGGTCTTCAATAGTGATGATTTGAATTGACAAAAGCTCCCTAGTATACCGGGAGCTTTTCTATTGTGTGCAGCCATTTCAACAAAATAACAAGTTCACTGGTAATGGTTAGGTGCAGCTATTAAGATGCGATTTTTACTTTCAATTTCATCAAAGTCCTATAGTCGCTGGTTGAAATAATATGTCTTCTGTTTATATTTGGTATCCGTACGATAATCAGGTAGTTAGATCAATATCAATATGAAGCCTCCAAAATATAAATCACTTGTCGAGAAATCGATTGGCGCAGCGTTATCAGCTATTGAAATTTACAACAAGCCCGACTTTAAGTATAGGGAAGAGAGTTTTTCTATTTTAATGATAAATTCCTGGGAACTGCTTTTAAAGGCGAAAATTCTAAAGGAGAACAAAAATGACCTCAGGGCGATTTATGTTTTAGTGAATAAAACCGGCAGGAATGGCAATAGATTGAAAAGCCTCACTCCCGATCTCAATAGGAGTAACAATCCCAAAACTATTGGAGTTTCAAAATGTCTAACCATCTGTGAACAGCCACCGGTAAACCTAACAAGCACGGTTAAAGAGAATATACTTCTGCTCCTTGAAATTAGAGATACTGCTATTCATTTTCAACATACTGATTTGTATTTGAGCAAGAAGATTTTTGAAATTGGGACCGCGACGCTGAAAAATTATCTGACATTAATTACTGAGTGGTTTAACTACGATCTATCGGTATACAATTTCTTTCTAATGCCAATGACCTTCTTTCATGAATTTGAGGCTGTCAAAAGCTTTTCGATAAGCAGTAACAAGGAACAGATTAAGAACTTTTTGAAATACGTTTCTGAAAAGGAAAAGGAAATCCCTTCTGATGAAAGCAACGAGTTCAATATCTCTCTGAAGCTTGAGACAAAATTTGTAAAGTCCACCTCTACCGAGAGTCTTCTTGTGAACTATTCAAAAGACCCTTCAGCAATAAAAATAAACGTTCAAGAAGAGGATACTTTGAAGAACTATCCTTTCGACTATGAGCAACTTACCTCTGCTCTAAGAAAAAGATATTCGGATTTTAAGGCAGACCAAAAATATCATAAAGTACGTAAGCCACTATTGGCGACCAAGAAATATTGTAAAACGAGATTGCTAGATCCTAACAATCCCAAGAGTCCCAAAAAGGACTGGTATAGCTCGGAGGTATTTAAGGAGTTTGACAGACACTATACTAAGAAATGACTCGGGCTAAAGCCGTTCAACTTGTACACAGGTATCGAGCTTCAAGAGCCATCAAATTAGCAATAGACAAATCCTTGGATATCGGCTGGATTTCTTTCCTGGGAGATGTTTGTTATCAACTGGGCTTCAATAGCGTGACGATAGACTATGCAACATTCGGGATGATGGTTGATAAGATACTCGTAGATGTTGAGGATAGAATTGGGTCTTGTTTTTGCAACCGGAACGTTTACTTCAACGAGATAGGGGTCTCCAAATTCCACCATTCGCTGCCGGAAGTTCACACCGAATTTCTGCCTTAATTCTGTGGCTAGCCCGAGCAAAGATTCTGGACCAAAAAGGAGATACTGGTAGGATTGGCTTTCAAACTCCTCTTTAACTAATCCTAAAAATACTCTGTTTTCAATCCATAAAGACCTACTGTTGAAATGAATTTCAATCTCAGTAGCGACATTCATCCGGAACTCAACCGGATCGGACGGGCGGATGAAACGAGCTAACGCTTTCTTTTTAAGTAGTTCTGGAGTTGTCTGTACCAATCCGGTACGTCGAATCATTTCCAACTCCGATGAGTTCAGCTTAGTAGCGTGATAAGCTCTGATGTAATCAAAGCTTCCCTTAAATTCTTTGAGAAACGTCCGCTTATTTCTGAATTGAAATACAAAGTTGGTGCATGATTCGTCTTCCAAATCAAAGATTCTTCTATCCATTACATAAAATGAGCCTCATGCAATATACCATACGTCTGGTTAAATTTGATGAAACACCAGTTATGGGAAAGAAGGTTCGAATCATTGTTGCCAACAAGGAGTTCGAAACTAAAAGTGCGCTACAAACTTTTACGAAAGCAATTCTTAATAGCTACCCATTGTATCATCATCTAAGCCAGGATGATCAATTCTTTATTTCTGAACTTTTAAAAAGACATCCAGAGCATGATAAAAAAGTTGGTAGTGGTATTCAGTCAATACAAATCAAACCGGATGGACACTGGGGAACGACTAGGTGTTTCTACATTATCAGAACGGATGGCTCAGAAACGGACTTTAGCTATGGGCACTGCATCAATAATGACACGAGTCGCGAACCATTGAAGATGTTTAAGAGTGCCGCAAGAAGTTCTATCGAAAATCAGCCGCTTGATTAATTAAAACCGCTATCAGCAATCAGCTAGAGCCACCCCGGATCGCAAGAGGCCATTCATCAGGATCGGCGGCTTTGGAGACAAAGGCGTCAGCGCCGGCGGCAAGCATGTCGTCCTTAACCCAGTAGTCGGAACTCATACCGACAATGCGAACACCGGGATAAAGCTCACGGAGTTTTTTGATCAGCACCGGACCAGCCATCTGTGG